>JAKJCA010000029.1 GCA_022706685.1 Bacillota bacterium | reverse complement strand
GGAGGCCCGCTTTGCGTCTGTAGTTTTCCACAATTCTTAACTTGAATAGCTTGTGCTAACGCACATTTCCGCCATACCAAGTGAAAAAAGCGCGCTGCAAAACATTATCGTTTTGCAACGCGCCCTTAGCCGCTGTTTTTCAATAGATTTTCAGCAGTTGTGTCTGGTCTTCCTCTTCCTCCCGCGCCGGGCAGCCGAGCAGCAGTTCCATGGCCTCGTACTGTTTTTCGGTCACCACCATCAGGCGCACAGAACCGTCGGCCGGCAGATTTTCATAGACGCGGCCCTTGTGCGTATAGACGCCGTCGTAGCCCAGGCACACGCGGGCGTAAACGGAATACTGCACCATGTAAAAGCCATCCTTGACCAGAAAGTTGCGGAAGCGGGCCGCCTCGCGGCGTTGCGCCTTATTTTTGACGGGCAGGTCGAAAAATACCAGCATACGCATAAACTTATTCATACTCGTGGCGCGCCAGCCCCGTGAGCGCGGGCAGCACGAGCCCCTCCTTTTGGCCGCCCAAACAGGCGGCCAGACTTTGAACGAGCCGTTCGACGGCGTAGGCGGCAGAATGCCTTTCGGACCCCGCGAGCACCTCGGCATTGGCCAGGTCAAGCAGATTGGCTTTGACCGCCGTGGTTAGGCCCCCGCCCAGCGTGTCGCGGTTGAGAAAGACGTAAAGGTCCACCAGCGGACGGAAGGGTTCCATCAGGTCGTCGGCGAGGTTGTAGTTGTTGAGTTCGCTCGCGTGGTGCAAGCCCAAGCAGGGCTCGAACCCGTACACCGCGAGCGTCCTGGCGGCGACGCCCCGGAACAGCGCGTAGCCGTAGTTGAGCGCGGCGTTGACCTCGTTTTCATCGTCACGGGCGAAGTCCGAGCCGAACAGCGCCTTGAAATAAAACGCCGCCGCCCTGCCCTCGACATTCTGCGGGTCCCCCGGCTTAATGAAAGGCACCATCGCGCGCAACGCTTTGCCGCCCGCCGTCTCCGCCAAATCGAGGCATTTTGCCTGGTTGGCGACTTTCGCCGCCACAATCTGCCGCCACAGCCGTTTTTTGGCGGGCAGCGTTTGATTCATCTGCAGGCGCAACTGCCGCAACTGCCGCGAGTGGCTGCTGACGGGCTGAAAAACCGCTTTGGGCAGGTGTTTGCCGTCGCAGACGAAGACGGTGATACCGCTCTCCGCCAAACGGGCGAGCAGCGCGGACGTCAGGGAAATCTGCGCGCTCTCGAGCATCAGGCAGCGAATGTCCTCGAGAGGGATGCCCGCCGTTTCGCCGTTGTCGATGCAAAGGCGATTATTCCTCGCGCTGAGCCGGGCGGGATTGGCGACGATAACGCTTTGATAGCCCATACCTCACCCCGCGAATCCCAGCCGCTTTTCACGGCCGACCTTGCTGACGTTTCCGAGGACATCCACCTGGTACTTTTCGAGTTTCACAAGCGTTTTGACGCCGAGACTGTGTATCACGTAGGTATGGTCGTCGTTGATGACCGTGATCGAGGCGGCGGATATCCCCGCGCCGGTGTAGTACAGCAGCGCCCCGTTGACCGCCATCTCCTTCGGAATGGTGGAAGCCGGATGAACCAGACCCATTTTCAACGGCTTTTTCGCCGTCACGCGAACCAGGTCGTTGGGGTAGAGCGAGAACAGAAAGTCCTCTTCCCGCATCACCTTCCACTGTTCATAAGGTTTTGCCTGCACGCATGCCTTGTTTGGCAAAACCGGTTTGACGGTATCCGCGACATACACCGGCACATAGTAGTAACCCTCGCCCGCGACATAGAAAATATCGATACGCACCATCGAATCGTTAACCGCGGCGCCGCGGCCCCCGTGGACGCCGACGGTCAGCGAAGCCTTTTCCGCTATCTTCACTTTTTTCACGACAGGACCGGGGCTGCCGTCGGCTTTCGGTTTGAAAAACGGCCCGGCAAAGGCCGCCGCGGCGCGTTTTTCCAAATCTTTCGCCGAGCCGCTACCCGCGTAGAGGCCATATTCTTTCAGCCGCGCCTGAAGGGCGCCGTAAAGCAAAGGGTCGCTGCCGGGCATATAGTAACCGGCTATTTCGCCCGCCGCGTCGAGCCGCAGGTCCGTCAGCGGTTTTTTGCTGACGATCAGCCCTTCGCCGAGCGCCTTGGGGCTGCGGACGGTGTCCTTATGGGCGGCGCCGGTCGCTTTGCGCTGCGGCATACGCGAAACAAAGCAAGGGCTGATGCCGTCCGGGTTGACAAACGCATAGTTCGCCAGCGGCTTTTCTTTGAGCATGCGGGCGGGGTCTTTCATCAGACGGATTTCGACCTCCGTGCGGAAATCCGGCCACGGGGGCGGGAAGACGTCCTTTACTTCGCCCGTGCGCCGGTCGACGATGCGCCCGCCCGCATCGGCATACTGTTCCCTGCGCTTGGCATATTCGCTGACTTTCCGAATGACGCCGTCCGTAACACAGCCGACCACAACCGCGTCAACGGCGTGGTGCAGGTCGCCGTTCTCCCTGATTTTCTGAATACCCCAGCGCTTGCGCATATAGCCGGTGACCGCCCCGTTGACAGCCGTGACACGCTTTTTTTTGCCGGTCACGCTCACGGCGAAGTCAAGATGGTCCCAGATAAAGTTGAGCAAAAAACGGCTTAGGTACTGCGTGTCCTGCAAATTACGCTGTTTGAAGCCGGCCTCGTCCTCTTCTGTCAGTTTCTCTTTCAACAGCATTTGCCTTTTTCTCGCGTCGCGGATATGCGCGCCGACCCAAACAACGAAATCGTCGCGGCGCTTGCCCTGCAGGTATTGCAGCGGCAGGCGGTTGCCTTTTTGCCGGTTTTCCGCCGACATGACGAGTACCTTGTTTTTGTAAGAGTCGTCAAAACTGACGCTGTAAGGGATGATATGGTCGATATCGACATATCCGTCCTCGAACAGGCGGGCGTAATCGATGCTCTCGAGCGAATACGGACAGCGGCCGTCCTGCTCCTTCCACAGTTTCAGTTTGACGATATCCATGCCCGTCGGGTTCGTTTTGCCGAAATGATCCTTGATCTCCTGCTTGATTCTCTCGTTGAAAGCCATATTCTCTTTCATACGGCTCTCGTCCTGCCTGCGCTCGTCAAAGGTTTTGGACATTTCCCTGGAAAGTTCGATATTGATATACACGGGCGGCCCGCCCATTTCGCGCAGAATCGCGTTGACGACCTTGACGGTCTGCGACACAGCCCTGCGCACCACAGGGTTGGTGATGGCGCCGAGTTCGGGCGCCTCCTTTTCGTCGGCAGGCAGAAATCTCTTCTTGCCGGCGATATGCGCCTTAAAATCGAAGCCCGCCGCTTCGCAAGCCTGGTCGTATTTAAGGCCTTGTTCGAGCCACGGGATAATCGCCTCGCAGGCTTTGACCGAAATATGCCCCGCCTTGGCAAACGAGGGCAGTTTCATCAACGCCTCGAGCACCCGACCGCCGATACCGGCCTGCTTGAGGGCTTCGCCGATTTTTTCATCGTTCTTATAAACGGTAAACGCATAGCCGACGGCATTCAACTGCTCTTTCGTCAGCAGCCCGATATCAAGTTTTTCGCGTTTGAGCGCCTTTCTGATTTCATGATACGCCTTCAGGTAATTGAACTTGGCGGCCTTTTCGGTTTCAGCGATGTCGCCTTTGCCGTAGCGCAGGGCGACGAAATACTCGTCATCAGCAAGACCAAGCGCCTTGCGCAGTTTATCGTAAGTCAGTTCGGCAGACGCGAACGCGGCGGCTTTTACCGCCTCCCTTTCATCCGACGTCAAGGTTCTTGTTTCGCCTGCGCAGACAATACGCAGGTTGTTGATGTTCTGCAGCAGCGTAAAGTATTGAAAGGAATAACTTGCCTTGACCGCGCGCTTTTCATCGGGAAAAAAAGTGCAGGCGCCGAGCATTTTTTCAATCTGGTTGCCGCCGTAAGGGCTGTTGCCGCCGGGTCCATCCTCAAACGAGCGCTGCGATAAAACAATATCGAGGTAACGCGCCTGCATCGCCTGTGACGCGTGAGGGTTGCCCGCGCGCCGCTGCGCGTCGAAAATCAGTTTGATTTCATCCTCAACCATCGAACGGGACACCGTGTTTAGGTAGTTCTCGCCTTTGTTGCGTTTACAAACCGAAAAAAGCGCGTCGCGGGCAAACATTTCACCCGCCGTGCGGTAACCCTTTTCCCTCATCAAAGCCTCGTTTTTCGACACAGCGCCGAGCAGTTCGCCTTCCTCTTTGGCGGAAGCGTCCGTTTTGCGGTTGGACTTAAAGCCCCGCCTCTGGGCGAGATGAATCAGCACCCTGGCGAATTCGGCGGGCAAGAGCGCGCGGTCAAGCGCCTCGACACGCAAAGCGTAAATATCAGGCAAGCGCCCTTCAAAAAGCGTTTCCAACTCCTGCTTGGTCAGAACACCCGCCTCGACAATGAGACTTTTAACGCGTTCAAGACGGAAGCGGTGCCGCCTCAAACGCCTGCGGGCGCTCCTGGCTTCTCGGCGGGGCTTGGCGAGCGAGGAACCGTCCTTCGGGTTCTCCGCCTTATCAAATATCCTTGACCCAAGCCGTATGATGCGTTTCGGCTCTTCTTTGGAATCGAGTTCAAGGACAGCGTAACCGACCGAAGAAATACCGCAATCCAATCCTATCGAATATGCCATAACCACACTTCCTTTTTGTAATTCTTTATCATCATAAGACGCCAAATTACAAATATCAATATTAGATTCGTGTTTATTTATGGCTTAACAAGGTAAAGGCCGATCAATGGGACAGTAAAACGGGGAAATAAAGAAGATGACGGCTTGCCGAAAGGCAAACCGTCAGAGCTCCTCGGTGTACTACCTTATTGTAGCGACCGAATAGTTCTTGGTATGGTATAAGAACCGGGTTCATCATATCACCAGATATGACGATTGTAAATAGGCAAATATCAAAAATACACAAAAATCACAGCAAAGGGACATTAAACGGACAGTAATATGTGATGAAGCCGTTTTGCAGCAAACCTAAATAGCCCTACCAGACAACGCTGACAGCGTTGCCGTCGACGGTATAGGAAAAGTCCTCGGCGGCAGCCGCGTCCATGGCTTAGGTGAAAGCCGTTCTCATCTCTTCGGCCGGGAACACGAGGGTGGATTGCAGCGTCAGTTCCTCCTTGGGGCAGGGTTCGCGCAGGGCGAAGCCCGTCTGCCACCAGCAGACCTCGAGCGGTTTGCGGAAAATGACTTCGCCGTTTCGCAGCACGGTAACGGAAATGGGCATTTGATCCTCATCCCTGCCGCAGTCGTAGAATTCGCAGGGCCGGCTTTGCGGCTTATTGTAAACGCCGACTTCACCGCCGGTGGTGTTAAAGAAATAGATGCCCTTCCAGAATTGAATCATCCAGTCCATGCCGGCGTATTCAAACTTGAAACGCACCGTCAGGAAGTCCGCCGAAATCAGCGGCGCGAGGATATCGTACAGTTCGCAGTAGCCGTACTTGCGCTGGAAAACCACTTCGCTGTAATACAAAATGCTCTGCCCGTAATCGAAGTTGAAGCCCGTGTTCAGCAAACCCTTGCCGTTGAGGCCGAAAAGGCATTGGCCGTCTTCGTCCACCGCGATGCCGGTTCTGAAAGCGCGGCTGCCGCCGTCCGGCTCGGTGATTTGCACGACCAATTCTTTGTTCCCGTCAGCCAACTCCTCGAGGTACACTTCGACAAGCCGCCCGCCCGCCATGTAACTCTCCAGAAGTCTGCCGACGCTATCGGGCGCAGGCAGCGCGGAAGCGGCGGCTTCATGGAAGGTATTCGCCGGGGTCGGCAGCTCAACCGGTACGCAAGAGGGTTTCGCGGCCTGTATGTTTTGAACCGGCGCCGCGTTTTGATATTCAACGGCAGCCGGGTTGGTTTCGCTGATCTTTTCCGCCGTTTCCGCCTGCGCCGCGCCGGGCGCGGTTTTCGCCGCTACGGTCGCCGTCACGGTCCTTTCGGTCGGCGGAGCGGAGCGGTTGGCAACCGTGAAGGTGCCGGCCGCAATCATGCAGCAGGCGCAAAGGATTGCCGCGGTTTTGAAAAGCGCTTTGGCTGCTCTCATTCGCCGCCCTCCTTGCGGTATCGCCGGATGCTTTATCCCTTTACCCTGTTAAATTATTTTCAATTTTATAATATTTGCCTTTTGCAAGTCAAATGTTTTCAGAACTTTTCGCCCCGCCGCCCAAAAGCGCGCCGGGGCGTCAGGGCCGGACGACAACCGCGCTTTCGACCAGACGGTTGACGTATTCTTCATACGCCTCGTCGATAAGCGCCGCTTTGGCCATCGTTTCCAGTTCGGTACGGCCCGCGCCGGGGTTTTGCGCCGCCAGGGCGTCCGCGCGCGCGGCGACGGCGGCCGGAGAGGGCTTGATTTCACGCTCGGCGAGGATGTTCTTCAACTGCATGGCGCCGGTATCAATATAGTAGGTATAAAAACTGTCGAGGCGGACGGTTTGAAGCCCCGGGCCGTTCGCGCCCGAGGCGCCGCGGTTGTTGAAGGCGACCGCCTTATCATAAAGCCCCTGATAGGAAACGTCGCCGTAGATGCCTTTTTCGCGCATGAGGATTAACTGGACTTTCGCGCGGACGCAGGCGTCGAAAGCCCTGTTTTCGAGTTCCTGCTCGGGCGTAACGCCGCCGTAGGGCGTCTGCCAGAAACCGGGGGCGTTGGCGTCCGCCGCAT
The DNA here is from genome assembly GCA_022706685.1 of Bacillota bacterium. Lineage (GTDB taxonomy): Bacteria > Bacillota > Clostridia > Oscillospirales > Acutalibacteraceae > UBA1447. Next base: position 26,937 of record JAKJCA010000029.1, on the reverse strand, counting down.
ATTTTTCGGTAAAATACAGGACGACATCCGCCCTCAGGCGGGTTTTGAAATAGTCGAGTTCCTCGGCGGCAATCGTTTCGCCGTTAACCGAGCCGGCCGCCAGCGCGGCTTGCCCGCCGCCCGAGCAGCCGTACAGGGCGGCCGCCAGCAGCAAAGCCGCCAGCGCCGGTATGAGCCGAAAGCGCCGGACGGTTCTCATTCCGAAAGGCTCCTGACAAGGGTTACGAGCCGCGCCAGCAGCGCTGCCAGCGCAGGCCAGCCGCTTGTTTGAGGCGGTCCGGGCGGCAGGGGTTCGCCGATATCCGCGTCAAAGCAACCGACGGAGTGAACCCTGCCGGTCGGGTTGCCGAAGAAGTCGACGTTCCCCATATTCCCGAGGGTGGCGCCCGCCCGGTTGCAGGGCGAATCAAGCCGCAGGGCAAAACTGTTTTTGTCGCTGAAATCGCTGCCCGCAAAGCCGGGGTTTCGGTTGAGGGAAGCCAGGTCGAACATCGGGGTGTAGGTGTTGTAGTAGCAGTTGTTCCCCAGGCGGTAGGAACGCTCGGGGCTGAAACTGACCGAGCAGGCGGTTTTCATATAGAAAATATTGTTCATAATCGTCGCCCGGTCATAGTTTTTGAAGCGCAGGTCGCCGCAGTTGACCAGGGTGTTGTTGTAAAACAGCAGGTCCGTCTCCGGCGACTGGTAGAACGCCCCGCCGCTGTCGAGGACGTTGTCGTTGACCGAGAGGCAGTAGCGCACGGTGTTGGCGCGCCGGTAATCGTCCCCGGCGGGGCAGTTGGTCATGAAGCGGACGTTGTCGTGGGAATAGACATACTGGTAGACGCTGTTCATGGTGTGCGCGTCGAAGTCGACGGTCATGCCGTCGCGCTTGTTTTTGGAGCCCGCGAACTCGCAGCGTTCCACCAGGCCGCGGTTGACGCCCCACATCCAGACGGGCGCGGTGGGATAGAGGCCGTCGCTCTGGCAGGTTTTGATGACGCTGGAATCGCGCAGGATAATCGTGTCGGTATCGGCCATAATAAAGGCGTCGTCGTATATGTCGTGCAGACTGCAGCCCTCGACGACGATGTTGCGGTTATAGGGCGCGGCGGGGCGGTTCGGGTAGTTGCCGCCGGTAAAGACGCCGTAGCCGGCGTCATAAATCTCGCAGTTTCTGACCGTCACGTTCTCGATATGCGCGCCGTAGACGGCCGCGCTGCCCATGATGCGCAGCGCGGCGTTGCTGCCGCTGTAGTAGGTCGGCGAGGGGCGGTTTTTCACGTCGTGCATGACGACGTTTTCAATCAGGATATTTTCGACCGTTTTGTTGCGGAAACGCACGAGGATGGCGTTGCCCGCCGGCGCGGTGATTTCAAGGTCGCGGATGATCCAATGGGACTGGTCAAGCAGCGTCAGGACGGTCTGGTCGCTGCCGACGGTCAGCAGGGGCGCTGCGCCCGAGCCGTAAGCGCCGAGGGTAATCGGGTTTTCCGCCGTGCCCGAGCCGCCGAGCGAAACGCTGCCGGTATAGACGCCGCCGCGCTTGAGCAAAACGACGTCGCCTGGGAGAAAGGCCGTTTCGCCCACCTTTGCCAGGGTCGCCCATGCGTCGGCCGGCGAGCGCCCGCCGTTGAGGTCCGAGCCCGCCGCCGCGTCGACGTAATACGTCTGCCCCGCCCCGGCGGCGCTGCCATACGGCGCGCATACGCCGAAAAGGAGAACGGCCGCCATGCAGACGGACCATATTCTTTCAATCTTTCTCATGGTATCGTGCCTCCTTATTTCTATCACGTGTCAAACCCCGGTCCCCGTAACACCTTCCGACGCGAGCAGGCGGTCGAGTTTGGCTTTTTCCCTTTTCCAATACAGCGTCCGCGTAAAGGGCAGGACGGCGAACAGTACGCTCGACAGGGTGAACAATTTGCAGGGCACGACGGACTTTTTCCCTTTTTCGAGCCCTTTCGCCATCTTTTCGGCGACGAGGCGCGCGCTCTGCATCGGGAAGGGTTTGTCGTACTTGCCGGGGTTCGCGGTTTTGAAGAAAGCCGTATTCGTGGCCACGGGATACAGGCAGGTCAGCCGGAGATTGGCGGGCATTTCGAGCCGCGCCGCCTGGTAAAAGCCGTGCAGGGCGAACTTGGTCGCCGAGTACAGCGCGTAGCCGGGCATCGCCATCTTCCCCATGGCGGAAATCGACACGGCGAAGCGTCCGGGCCGGCCGGCCAGAAAGGCCGCGTATTTTTGGAAAGAATACAGCGGCGAGAACACGTTGGTTTCGAATATCCTGCGCGTCCTGTCCCAGTCGGGCCGCCGCATGACCTCGAAATAGGCGAAGCCGGCGTTGGCGTAAAACAGCGTGATATCGCCGAGGACCTCCGCGGCTTTTTCAAAGAGGGCGTCGACGCCCTCTTGCGAGGAAATGTCGCAGATGAAGGGAACGACGTTCGCGCCGAAGCCGGTGAGGTTGTCGCTCCTGATATCTGCCGCCAGGACGGTGTTGCTCTTTTCGGCGGATACGATACGCAGGAACTCCAGCCCGATGCCGCTGTTGGCGCCCGTTAAAACGATTTTTTGATTGCGCAGCATTTGATCCCCTCCTGTGGTCCGGCGGCTGCTCCGGTTCAGTAGGCGCCGAGTTTCAGCGCCTCGTCGATAAAGGCCTTGTAGTTCTCCTCGGTTTTTTTCGACAGCGGGACGTTGATGGGCGCGGCCGTCGGCATGATGACGTAACGGCCGCCCTCTTTGGCCGAGCGCATGCACAGCGCGACTTCCTTCGGACCTCTTCGGCGCCTGCGTGTTCGAGCAGTTTCATCTGCAGGTTGCCGAACAGGCACATTTTATCCCCCACGCGTTTCTTGACATCGGCAAGCGTGATGTCGCCGTCGGGCGGCGCTTCGCAGGGGTCGAGGGCGTCCCCGCCCGAGGCGAGTATCATACCCAGCACGCGGCCGATGCGCCCGTGGCAGTGAATCCTCGCCTTCGCCCCGTAACGGTGAATCAAATCAACCATGTCCGCAAGGTACGGCAGAACATATTTTTCAAAATAAACCGGCGGGAGGAAGGGCGGCGTGAGGTATTCGGGGCCGCAAATCCTGTAAAGGTCAACCACCTTACACTCAAGCATCTGCTCCAGGTTCGCCATGCCGCGGCGGTGAATCTCCGCGAGCGTCCGCGCGAAGTGCTCCGGCTCGGTGAGCGCCCAAACGGTGGCGTCGCCGAGTTCCATCAGGTCCATCGCGCGGCAGACGGGGTCCGCCAGCGAACTCATGACGATACCGCGGTCGCCGAGCGTCGAGCGGACGCAGGGAAAAGAGGAGAAATCGTAACGAACCGGCTCGTAAGGAACGGAAAGCCATGCGTCGACGTCCGCCGGCGATTTGCACAGGTGCTCGGTCTGCCAGGCGGTTTTGATGTTCGGGTCCGTTTTGACCGTCTTTGTCAAATCGCCGGAGGGCGTGCGCAAAACGCTGCGGACGACCCGTTTGCCTTTTTCTTCCCATGTTTCGACGGCGGTTTCGACCGTCGCCGAGGAGATCGCCGCCTGCTCGTCGGAGCCGGGGTTCCACATCATGACGCAGTCGGTGTGTTCGGCGATATAAGCCATCAGGCCCGCGTAGGAGGGCTCGTTGTTCTCGAACGAGCCCTGGTTGAAGGCGCACAACTCGTAGGTGGATATCGGGACCCTGTCGGCGGGCTTGCCTTCCAGGGCGGCCAGCAGGCGCTGCCTGGATGTCACGGATTCGCCTCCTTCCCGGCGGGGACGCGGTGTTTGTAGCCCCTGCCGCGGCGGTGTATAATAGGACTTGGCGGCCAATGCCGGGGACTTCATGTTCCGGGCGGTTTTGCCGCAGAACAACAATGTTTTACGGGTAATCGAAAGGAGAGGGACTTCATGCTGCTGGTTTCGACAGAAAACATTCCGGGCAAAAACTACGAGGCGCTGGGTCTGGTCAAAGGCGCCACCATCCAGAGCAAAAACATCGGGAGGGATATCGGCAGTTCCTTCAAAACCCTCATCGGCGGCGAGCTGAAAAGTTACACCGAGATGATGAACGAGGCCAGGGCGCTCGCGACCAAGCGGATGGTCGAGGAAGCGGAGTCGCTGGGCGCGGACGCCGTCGTCTGTATCCGTTACGCGTCGAGCGCCATCATGCAGGGCGCCGCCGAGGTCATCGCCTACGGTACGGCGGTGAAGTTCGCGTGAACGCCCGGCTGGCGGCCATGGCCGCCGTCATCGCGGCGTGCGCCGGCGTCGCGGCGCTCGTTTTTTGGCTCGCCGGTAAGAAGTTCAAGCGTTCGGCGGGTTTGATTCTGGCGGGGGCGCTGGGGTTTTTCGTCACCCAGGGCCTGATCAGAATTCCCCTGCTGCAGGTGTTCGGGAGCCGCCTCAACGCACTGGGTTCCATAGCGAGCGTGCTGATTCTCGGAGTCAGCGCCGCAGTGTTCGAAACCTCGGGCAGGGCCGCCGCCGCGCGCCTGACGCGCGAAAGGAGCGCTTCCCCCGCGGGGGGAATGCTGCTGGGCTTGGGCCACGGCCTGTGCGAGATGTTCGTGCTGCTTGTGTCGGCTTACGTCAACAACATCGTCCTGCTGCTGATGAACAACGCCGAGACACGAGAATTGGCCGCCCAGGTGCGGCAGGCGCTGGCCGCCACGCCGCTTTGGATGTTCGCCGTCGCCTTCGGGGAGCGGCTGATGGCGATCGCGTTTCATACGCTGATGAGCGTCCTCGTCGTCAAGGGCTTTTTATCGGGTAAGCGGGCTGTTTATATCCTCGTCGTTATCGCGCTGCACGCCTCGTTCGATATCGCCGTGATGTTCCTGTCGATGAGGTTCGGAGCGGCAAAGACGGAGATTTTTATCGCGGCCGCGGCGGTCTGCTGCCTTGCCGTGCTGCTGAAAATACCGGGTATCCGCGGCGCGCCGCCTTTGCCGGCCGACGAAGCCGCGCAGGCGGCGGAAGAGGGATACTGACGCGGGGCCGCTCAGGTTTCGCCCGTCAGGCGGTAGCGCAGGTAGGCCTCATGGTACTCGGCTTTGCCCATATCCGGCGCGTAGTAGTGGGAGTAGGCGAAGGTCACATGCTTTTCGACATATTTCGAGGTGATTTTCATCTGCTCGACGAAACGCGAAAGCGGGGCGCTTGACCAGTCGGCGGCGGTGAAGTTCTCGTTATTCGCCCAAAAGACCAGCCCCGGTTTGGTATCGGCCGCCGCCTTCATGGCGGCGAAATAGCGGTCGAGGTCCTCTATACCGATATGGCCGGCGCCGACCGAATCCTGGCAGCAGAAGATGTCCCCCGCGCGAAAGCGCGTGTTTGCGAAAACGGCGGACCAGGCCGCGCAGGTGGCTGCCGGCGATACGCCCGAGGTCACGAAGGGCGACAGCATCAGCGGCATGGACGCGTCGAGAGCGCTGAGGTAATCGAGCGTCACGTTGAGCATCTCGGCGCAGCGCAGCTGATACGGCGACAGCGCATTTGAAAACTCCCACGCGAAGTACCAGCCGTACATCGCGCCGGGGTATTTGTTTTTATAAAGGCCGTACAGGCGGCCGGCAATCTCGTTGCCCAGGCGCGCCTGGCCCAGCATCCATGCGCGGTCGGAACCGAAACGCGACCACCATTCGTCGGCAATATTGAGGCCCAAAAACACTTTCATGCCCCGTTCCTGCGCGCAGGCAAGGCAGTTTTCGGTGAAATCCGGCCACACCGACCGCGCGGCTGCCGGGAAATAGGCTGCCTCGATTTCGCCCTCCGGCGTGACGGTGGTCCACTGGATAATGACGGTGTCGATACCCGCTTCGAGCAAGCCGTCGAAGTGCAGGCCGATGCGCTCCCGGTCAAAATCCGCGAATGCCCAGGGCTGCAGGAAGGTGCCGCAGACCTCCGGCCTCGGGTTCACCGCGCCGGGCACCTGCCAGGCAAGGTTGAACAGCCCGCCGAGGGCGGCGGCAGCGGCGAGGAACGCGGACATCAGTTTTCTGACAGCAGCGGACACGGCGGGCCCTCCCCTACCAGCAAAGTGTAACACTGTTGCCGCGGCTTGTCAAAGCGGGATTTTCGTCATATTGCACAATTTATACCGGTAAATATCTCCACGTTCTTGCGTAAAATAGTCAAAATATACTTGATTTCAAGCCCTCGTTTTTGGTATAATGTTTAATAATTCGAATATTATATATATGCCGGGCGGCGGAAGGACGGAACCTGCACGGACTATATCGGCGAAAGAATCAAATTGTTTGGCAGCGGCCTTTGCGCGGACGCGTACGCTTTTATGGGCGCGCATCCGGAGCCGGACGGCCGCGTCGTTTTCCGCGTCTGGGCGCCGCACGCCGCGCGCGTCGGCGTCGCCGGCAGTTTTAACGGCTGGGACCCGGAAAGCCACCCGCTCGCCCCTTGCGGCGGCGGCGTGTGGGAAGGCGCCTTTCGCGGCGTACGGGCGTTCGACCTGTATAAATACGCCATCACCACCCGCGCGGGCAAGCAGATACTCAAAAGCGACCCCTACGCTTTCCATGCCGAAACGCCGCCGCAGACAGCTTCGAAGGTCTACAGCCTCGACGGCTACCGCTGGGGCGACGACGCCTGGCTGCGGCAGAGGAAAAAGCGCTGTATCTACAGCAGCCCCGTATGCATCTACGAACTGCATGCGGGTTCCTGGCGGCGCTACCGGGAGGACGCCCCCCTCTCCTATGAAATGCTGGCCGACGAACTGATCCCGTATGTGCTGGAAATGGGCTACACGCACATCGAACTGCTGCCGCTGGCCGAACACCCCTTCGACGGCTCCTGGGGGTATCAGGCGACCGGATACTACGCGCCGACTTCGCGCTATGGGGAACCGAAAGACTTTATGCGTTTCGTCGACCGCTGCCACCGCGCGGGCATCGGCGTCATTCTCGACTGGGTGCCGGGGCATTTCACCAAAGACGCGCACGGCCTGGCCGATTTCGACGGCGAGGCCTGCTACGAATACGGCGACCCCCTCAAAGGCGAGCAGCCCCAGTGGGGCACGAAGGTGTTTGATTTCGGCAGACCGGAGGTCGTCAGTTTCCTCATTTCCAATGCGATGTACTGGTTCGACCGTTATCACCTCGACGGCCTGCGCGTCGACGCGGTTGCCTCGATGCTTTACCTCGATTACGGCCGCGGGCCGGGACAGTGGCGGCCCAACGCCGGCGGCGGCCGGGAGAACCCGGATACGGTCGCTTTTTTGCAGAAACTCAACGAAACGGTTTTCGCCGCCTGTCCCGACGTGATGATGATCGCGGAGGAAAGCACGGCGTGGCCGCTGGTTTCCAAACCGGTGTACGACGGCGGCCTGGGTTTCAACTTCAAATGGAACATGGGCTGGATGAACGACTCCCTGCGCTACTTTTCGCTCGACGGCATCGACAGGAAGGCGAACCATTCGCTGCTGACTTTTTCGTTTTTCTACGCGTTTTCGGAGAACTTTATCCTGCCGGTATCGCACGACGAGGTGGTGCACGGCAAGCGCTCGCTGATTGAAAAAATGCCCGGCTCTTATGAAGAAAAGTTCGCCGGCGTACGTTCCTTTCTGGGCTACATGTACGCCCATCCCGGCAAAAAACTGCTGTTTATGGGGCAGGAGTTTGGCCAGTTCATCGAATGGGACTACCGCAAAGAACTCGACTGGCTGCTTCTGGACTATGAAAAACACAGGCAGCTGAAAGCCTATACGGCGGCGCTCAACGCCTTCTACCGCGCCACGCCCGCGCTGTGGGAAGCCGACTTCGGCTGGGAGGGCTTCCGCTGGATCAGCGCCGACGACGCCGACAATTCCGTCATCGCCTTCGAACGGCTCGACGCCAAAGGGCGCGGCGTCATTGCCGTATTCAACCTGACCCCGGTGCGCCGGCAGGACTACCGCATCGGCGTGCCCAAAAGCGGGCGGTATGAAAAGACCTTTGACTCCGACGCCGCCGAGTTCGGCGGCGCGGGAACGGCAGCCGGGCGTGTTTTTGAAAGCGCCCGCGTGCCGATGCACGGCCTGCCGTACAGCGTGACGCTCGAACTCGCCGGCTGCTCGGCCGTCTTCCTGCGGCGCCGTCCGCGCGAAAAGAAAACCGTTCCCGCGCATCAATAGCCGGGCGTTTTGCCCAAGGAGGTCATCAGCGCTTATGGTCAAAAAAGAATGTATCGCCATGCTCCTGGCGGGCGGCCAGGGAAGCCGCCTGGGTATCCTGACCAAGAACATCGCGAAGCCCGCCGTCCCCTACGGCGGAAAGTACCGGATCATCGACTTCCCGCTCTCCAACTGCGTCAATTCCGGCATCGACACCGTCGGCGTGCTGACGCAGTACCGGCCGCTCGAACTCAACGACTACATCGGCAACGGGCAGCCCTGGGACCTCGACCGCATGAACGGGGGCGTCCATATCCTGTCGCCCTACCAGCAGATGGAAGGGTCGCAGTGGTACAAAGGCACCGCCAACGCGATTTACCAGAACATCCAGTTCATCGACCGCTACGCGCCGGAGTACGTACTCATCCTCTCGGGCGACCATATCTATAAGATGGACTACTCGCGCATGCTCGACTATCACAAGGATAAGAAGGCGGACTGCACCATCGCGATGCTCGAAGTACCCTGGGACGAGGCCTCGCGTTTCGGCCTGATGCTTGTACGGGAGGACGGTTCCATCGCCGAATTCGAGGAAAAGCCGAAGGAGCCCCGCAGCAACAAGGCCTCCATGGGCGTCTATGTGTTCACCTGGAAGGTGCTACGCGAATACCTGCTGCTGGACGAAGCGGACGCCGCCTCGTCCAACGACTTTGGCAAGGACCTCATCCCCCGCATGCACAGCGACGGACGCGGCCTGTTCGCCTTCCCCTTCGACGGTTACTGGAAAGACGTCGGCACCATCGAAAGCCTGTGGGACGCCAACCTGGACATCCTCAACCCGAAGATTGACCTGGACCTTTCGGACGAAAACTGGAAAATCTATTCCAACAGCCCCGCGTCTCCGCCGCATTACCTCGCCGTCGGCGCGCGGGTGCAAAACTCCATCATCGCGGAGGGCTGCACGGTCGAGGGGAGCCTCGACTACAGCGTGCTGTTCGCCAACGTCAGCGTCGGCAAAGGAGCCGAAGTCAAATATTCCATCGTTATGCCCGGCACGGTGATCGAGGAAGGCGCATGCGTGCAGTACGCGATTGTGGCGGAGAATACGCGCATCGGCGCCCGCGCCGTCGTCGGCGAATGCCCCGAAGACGTCTCTAACCGAGACGACTGGGGCGTCGCGGTGGTCGGTTCGGGACTTTCCATCGGCGCCGGCAGCGTGGTCAAAGCCAAAACGATGGTGGAAAACGATATCGCGGAGGGGACGAAATGAAAGCCAACAGCGTGCTGGGCATTATCTATTCCAACGCCTATGACACCGCGCTGCCCGAATTGACGGGCCTGCGCACGATGGGCTCGGTGCCCTTCGCCGGGCGTTACAGACTCATCGACTTCCCGCTGTCGAATATGGTCAACAGCGGCATTTCGAAAGTCGGCGTCATCACCAAAAGCAACTACCGCTCGCTGATGGATCACCTGGGCGCCGGCAAGCCCTGGGACCTTTCGCGCAAACTCGACGGCATGTTCATCCTGCCGCCCTTCTCCGGCGCGGGCGCCAGCGGCGTTTACCAGTGCCGCATCGAAGCGCTGTACGGCAGCCTCGGTTTCATTAAGCGCTGCACGGACGAATACGTCGTCATGTGCGATTGCAACGTGGTATGCAACATGGATCTCGGCCGCCTGTTCGACGCGCACCGCGCCTCGGGCGCGGACATCACCATCGCCTATCAGCACGGGACCGCCCCCGCGCTCGACGACATCATGACCTTCTCGTTCGATGACGGCGGAAGGATTAACGGCGCGAGCGTTTTTAACGGCGGGACGGAAGACACCGATTTTTCGCTGAACATCTTCTTGATGAGGAAATCGCTGCTCGAACGCCTGGTGACGGAGGCGGCGGGGCTGAAAATGCTAGACTTTGAGACGGACGTCATTATCCGCAATCTCGGCGCGCTGAAAATCCACGGTTTCAAGGCCGACGGTTATACGCGCGTCATCGACTCGCTGCAAAGTTACTACTCCTTTAGCATGGAACTGCTCGACAGCGGCGTGCGCGCCGGCCTTTTCCGGCCCGAAGGGCCGGTCTATACCAAGCCGCGCGATTCGATGCCCGCTTTTTACGCCTGGGGGTCCGACGCGAAAAACTGCCTGGTGGCCAGCGGCTGCGTCATCGAGGGCGAGGTGGAAAACAGCATCCTTTTCCGCGGGGCACACGTATCGGCCGGCGCGTCGGTGAAAAACTCGATTCTGCTGCAGGACACCTTCATCGGCGCCAACGCGAAAGTATCCTGCGTCATTACCGACAAGCGCGCCGTTATCCGGCCGGGCCGCAACCTCAGCGGAGCGGAAAACTATCCTTTCTTCGTCGGCAAAGAAATCGTCATCTGAGCGGGCAGCCGCCGAAAAACGGCGGCCCCGGCGGGAGGTAGCGGATGAAAATACTGTATGCGGTCAGCGAGGCGCTGCCGTTTATCGCGACCGGAGGGCTCGGCGACGTGGGCGGTTCGCTGCCCGTGGCGCTTCGCAAGCGCATGGCGGGCTGCCGCGTGGTGCTGCCCCTTTATGCGGGCATCCGCAAAGAAATGCGCGACAAGCTCAAATTCACGACCCATTTTAACGTGCCGGTCTCGTGGCGCAATCAATACTGCGGCGTATTTGAACTCAGCGACAACGGCGTCACCTATTACCTGCTCGACAATCAGTACTACTTCCAGCGCGACGGCCTGTACGGCCACTACGACGATGCGGAACGCTTCGCCTTCTTTTCGCGCGCGGCGCTCGAACTGTGCGCTTATACGGACTTCAAACCGGATGTTATCCACTGCAACGACTGGCAGACGGCCCTCATCCCCGTTTACCAATCCCTGATTTACGCCAAAAAGCCTGAATACTCGCATATCAAAACGGTCCTGACCATCCACAACATCCAGTACCAGGGCATCTACTCGAAGGCCATCCTGGGCGATGTGTTCGGCATCGGCGAGGAATACGCGGATATCCTCGCCTACAACGGCTCGCTGAACCTGCTCAAGGGCGGCATCGAATGCGCCGACCGCTTGACGACGGTCAGCCCCACCTACGCCGGGGAAATCCTCGACGCCTGGTACAGCCACGGGCTCGACAGCATCCTCAACGCGCGCCGTTTCAAGCTCAGCGGCATCCTCAACGGCATTGACACGGTCAGTTACGACCCGGAGACGGACAAGGAAATTTTCGTCAACTACTCCGCAGCGCAGCCGGAGGGCAAGGCGCCCAACAAAGCCGCGCTGCAGAAACGGCTCGGCCTGCCCGTTAAGGCGGACGCCCCGCTCATCGGCATCGTTTCGCGCCTGGTGCAGCACAAGGGTTTCGACCTCGTCAAGCAGAGCCTGGAAGAACTCCTCTTAACCTCTGACGCTCAAATGGCGGTGCTCGGCTCGGGGGATTTTGAATACGAAAGTTTTTTTGCCGGGATGGCGGAACAATATCCGGACAGGCTCAAACAGTACAAAGGCTTTATCCCCGAACTGGCGCGGAAAATCTATGCCGGCTCCGATATTTTCCTCATGCCTTCCAAGAGCGAGCCCTGCGGACTGTCGCAGATGATCGCGCTGCGCTACGGCAGCATCCCGGTCGTGCGCGAAACGGGGGGCTTGAAAGACTCCATTACCGACAACACGGACGGCAATGGCAACGGCTTCGTTTTCACCGGTTACAGCGCGCAGGAGATGCTGCAGGCCCTCCGGCGCGCCCTGGACGCCTATCATGACCAGGAAACCTGGCGCGGCCTCGTCAGCCGGGCGCTCGCCAGCGACAACAGCTGGTCGCGCTCGGCGGCGGAGTATATGCGGCTGTACCGCGAGTTAACGGCGCAACGGTAAAAACGCCGCCCAAATAAGGACGGCGTGTTCAAGCGGCATTGCCGCGCGGCGGCAATCAAAATGTTATTTCGGGTCGATTTGTTCCGTAATCACCATCCACGCGTCGAACATCAATTTTTCCGCACGGTCGACGAATGTTTTAACGCATTGCGGCGCCGGCATGCCGGCAGGCGCGTAACCGCCTTGGATCCCCTCCCCCTGGAGCGTGTAACGCATAGCCGTGTCGACGATTTCGGCAAAGAACGGTTTTCTCGCTACCGGACGGCTGCCGAGCCATTCGAGAGGAACCTCGCCCGAATGAGCCGCGGAAAGAAGAATCCTGTAGAAGCACAAGGTAAAATACGTCACATACTTGTCTTCATATATCTTATCGGGGTTCATCGTATAGAAATCGAAGCCTTTGATAAGGTTGCGCAGAGCGATGATGAAGCGCATCGCGGTTTGCGCGGTAAATTCGCTGTCCTCCGGGATATCCCCCGGCGTCATCATGTCGCCCTCGAGAGAGTGCTTGTTCGCCGATTTGCCGAGGATATAGTCGCAGGTCACCCCGTAGAACTCGGCCGCCCGGACGACAAAGCCCAGGCCGCATTCCCGGATACCCTTTTCGTAATGCGAAAGCAGCGCCTGCGAAATCAGCAGGCCCGCCGCCGCGTCCTTCTGGCTGAGGCCGCTTTCCCTGCGCAGCTGAACCATTCTCGAAGCGAAGCTGTCTTCCATCCCACTTGCCTCCCGTTTATACGTATTGTATAATATACGCCTGCGCAAACCGGATGTAAAGACCCGCGGAAAATTTTTTCGGAGGGACCGATGAAAACCTATAAAATCCACTTCATCCGCAACGGCATGACGCGGGAAAACGCCGAAGGGCGGTATATCGGCCGCATGGACGCGCCGCTGAGCGCCGAAGGCGAAGAGGAGATTCTCCGCCTGGCGCGCGAGTTCGACTACCCCGCGGTCCAGGCCGTTTTTTCAAGCCCGCTGAAGCGCTGTCTGGGCACCGCAGGGCTGATTTATCCGGAGCAAACGCCCATCGTTCTAAACGACTTGATTGAGTACAACTTCGGTTCTTTTGAAGGGAAAACTCCCGAGCAGCTGGCCTCGTCGCCGGTTTTCCCCGCCTGGCTGGCGGGAGAGCCCGACGCCGCGCCGCCTTTCGGCGAGAGCCGCGACGCTTTCTCGGCGCGTATCCAGCAGTGTTTCCTCATGCTGGTCAACGGCCTGCTGAAAACCGGGACCGACACGGCCGCCGTCGTCACGCACGGCGGCATCATCGCGGCGCTGCTCGAAGTATTCGGGGTGCCAAAACAGCCCATGAGCAGCTGGCTCTCCCCAAGCGGTTGTGGTTATACTGTGCGTATTACACCATCGGTATGGTTGAAGGTCTTCCAATTCGAGATCGTCGCCGAAATCCCCACCGCGCCCGAAGAAGAGGATTAGCCGCCTTGCCCGCGCTTCGCAGCGCGCCGCGCATATAAAACGGATTGCAAACCGGCGCGGCAACGTGTATATTGATATTCATAACGAGGTGTTATTGTTGAGAATCACTGCGTTTTTGGCTGTATTCGCGCTTTGTATCGGTCTGCTGGCCGGTTGCGGAAAAGAAAATCCTTCCGCCACAAAACCGGAGGCGACCGGCCAAACTTCCGCCACGGCGTCCGCCGGGGAAACCACGACCGGAAAACTGACGGTCGACAAGGACGGCTGGCCGAAAGGCGATGTCGCGGCGCTGATTCCGAAGCCCGGTTCCGGTACCGTCATCAGCGCGGCCCAGCCCAAAGCGGGCGTCATTGTGATATCGCTCAAAGAACTGGCCGGAAAAGACTTAGAGACGTATGTCGGCCAGTTGAAAAAAAAGGGATTTGACCGTAACATAGAAGAGAGCACAGGCGATAACATCCGGAATTTCCTCGCGTACAACGAAAGGGGGGCGAGCGTCGAGTTGGTTTATTCGAGCAAAAACGAGATTGCCGTCATTACCGTCAAATCGGGAAGTTGAATATTTCGTCAAGAAAAGGAGCTGAGACACGATGTTCTGTCAAAAATGCGGCGCAAGCAACGATGACGCCCTGAAGTTCTGCGTCAGTTGCGGCAATCCTCTTGTTCCCGTCCAGACCGAGCCCGGCGAGCCGACGACCGTCCTCAACGAAGCGCAAACCCAGACTCCGCCTCCCGCCGCCGTGCCTCCTTATCAGCCCGCGCAGCCGACTTACGCTCCGCCGCCCGCTTCGGTTCCGCCTTATCAGCCGCCCGTGCAGACGGCCTACGCTCCGCCTGCGCCCCCGCAAAAGAAAAAGGGTCACGCCGGCCTGATTATCGCCATCGTCGCCCTGCTGCTCATCGGAGTGGTCGCGGCCGTACTGCTGATTACGAAACCCTGGGTAAAAGATGAAAATGAAACCACCGCGCCCGGGACTACCGCCTCGCAAACAACACAGCAGGACACTTCGGCGCCTCCGGAAACGACCAACGCCGGGGAAACCACACAGGAAGGCAGCACCAATGAGGAGACGTCCTTCTATTGGGGCGAAGGCACCGAATGGCCGAGCGGCGGTCTGTTTGACAAACTGCCGAAGCCGAATTTCGGCAAGGTCACTTTTACCGGTACGGACGAGGCGGACGGCACTGCCACCGTTATGCTCAGCGAAGTGACAAAGGCCAACTTTGATTCCTATCTCGACGCGCTGCGTTCCGCGGGTTTCACCAAAAATGTCTATTCCGGCAATATGTTCGGCGTGTTCACCTATACGGCCAGCAATCCTTCGGGTGAAGAGGCCAGCGCAAATTTTGTCGAGTCGATGGGCACTCTGACCATTGTTTTGGACACCACGCCCTGACCGCATCGAAACGCGGCGGCTTGCGCGCCTCAGGCGTGTAGGCCGTTGCGTCCTTCGGGCGGCATTGTCACCCAGTTTGAAGACACAAAGGCGGTGAAAACAACGATGAAAAAGCTGTTATCCGGGCTGCTTGCATTCACTGTGCTGGCATCGTTCAGCGGCTGCGCGCTGGCTAACAGAGAACCGGAACAAACAACCACGGCGGAAACCACCACTTCGGCGCCCGCAACCTTCCCTTCCACGCAGCCGCCAACCGAAACGACCACAGCGGTAGAAACAACGGCGCCGGAAAGCACGGGTCCCGCCGCTTCGACGGATACGCTGCCGCCGCTTTCGACGCTTGTTCCGCTGCCCGATTTCGGCATCCGGATAACGTTCAGCGAAACCGGCAACGAGTGGACGGGCAATTATACCGGGGTACGTTTCGCCGACTACGGCGATTACATCTCCCGGCTGAAAAAAGCCGGTTTCGACCGGAACATTTCCTCCGCCAAGGCATTGAACGCTTACACCTTCTCGGCCGACAACGGCGAGGGAATCGAAGTTTCCATCGCTTATGCCCGGCTGCTGGGCACCATGACCGTCACGGCGGAGCGGTAGGAGCCGCCCCGGCAATCGACGGTATAAACCGAAACCCATGGACAGAGAAAGCCGCCTTCGGCGCGATGCCGGAGGCGGCTTTGAATCAGGCGCGCAAGGTTAGCGCTGCGAATCCGGCGCGGCGCAGTTTTTGACCTTGTTTTGAATCAGTTCGACGGCATGTTCGAGTACCGGCCTCAGGACTTCAAGGTTTTCCCGCACCGCCTTGGGGCTGCCGGGCAGGTTGACGATGAGCGTCGAGCCGCGTACGCCCGCGACCGCCCGCGAGAGCATCGCGCGCGGGGTGTATGTGAGGCCTTTGGCGCGCATGGCCTCGGGGATGCCCGGTATTTTGCGTTCGATGACCGCCAGCGTTGCCTCGGGGGTAACGTCGCGCGGCGCGAGCCCGGTGCCGCCGGTGGTGAACACGGCGTCGGCAAGGCCTTCGTCGCAAATCCGCGCGAGTTCCGCCTTAATGGCGTCACGGTCGTCGGGCAGACAGGTATAAACGGCCGTTTCGGCCAAGTCCGCTAATATCTCGCTGATGAGCGGCCCGCTCTCGTCGGTTCGCTGCCCCGCGAAAGCGCTGTCGCTGATACAGATGACGGCAATTTTCATCGGTTCATCCCCCCGGAAAAGTATAGCACAGCGATGCCGTACGGGCAATAAAACAGGCATGCTTAAAGCGGTTTTGATGATTTTATATTCATATCAATTGTGCTACAATATTGCCAACTCCGATTTTTGCGGCCTAAGGCGCTGCTATGGGCGCAAAAACGAAGCCGAAATCTATCATCGGCTTAAGGGTCGTTTGGGAAACGGGACGGCCTTCCGTGTTTGAAAAGGAGTCAAACCCCATGAAGAAAATCCTCTGCACCGCCCTGTGTCTGCTGTTCGCGCTCGGCGCCTTTGCCGGCTGCGCGCAGGATACCGGGGCAACCACCACCGCCGCGGTGACGACAGCCGCGCCGCCCGCCAACCCTGTGCTGCGCTGCTCGACGACGACGTCGGTCAACGACTCCGGGCTGATGGGCTATCTGGAACCGCTGTTTGAGGCGGCGACGGGATACGACCTGCAAATCACCTCCAACGGCAGCGGCGCCGCTATCGAACTCGGCCGGACCGGCGACACCGACGTGCTGCTGGTGCATGCCAAATCCTCCGAAGAGGAGTTCGTTGCCGAAGGGTTCGGCGTCGAACGCATCCCCTTCATGTACAACTTCTTCGTCATCGCCGGGCCCAAGGACGACCCCGCCAAGGTGGCCGGCAGCGCAACGGCGGCGGACGCGCTCAAAAAGATTGCCGAAAGCAAGAGCACCTTTATCTCCCGCGGGGATGACAGCGGTACCCATAAAGCGGAACTGAAGATTTGGGACGCCGCCGGCATCGCCCCCGACGCGGGCAAAGACACCTGGTACATTTCTTCCGGCGCCAAAATGGGCGCGTGCCTGGAGATGGCCAGCCAGAAGCAGGGCTATGTCCTTACCGATAAAGCGACCTATCTGGCCTATCAAGGCGGCCTTGACTTGAATATCGTGCTGGGCGAAAGCGACGATATGAAAAACACCTATTCGCTCATCGCATGCGACCCCGATAAAAACACCGGGCTCAATACCGAAGGCGCGCAGGCCTTTATCGACTGGATGACCAGCGACGCGACGATTGCGCTGATTGCCGAATACGGCAAGACCGAGTACGGCGAGGCGCTGTTCTTCACGGATATGTAACACGACGCGCGGGAAAAACCCTTTGCGGGGCAATCCCGCCGAAATGCCGGAGCGTGTGATGGAACAGTTCAAAGAGGCGATACGGCTCGTTTTTTCGCCCGACAAAGAGTTATGGCAGATTATCGGCGTAACGCTCGTAATGACGTTCGCGAGCACGGCAATTTCGTGCGCGCTGGGCATTTTCCCGGGTATTTTCATCGGCAGCCGCCGTTTCAGGGGCAAAAAACTGCTGATGAAAATCCTCTATACCTTCATGGGCCTTCCGCCCGTGGTGGCGGGGCTCGTCGTGTTTTTACTGCTGTCCAACAGGGGGCCTCTCGGTTCGCTGCACCTGCTGTTCAGCGTGGAGGCGATGGTCATCGCGCAATGCGTGCTCATTGTGCCGATTATTACGGGGCTGACGGCCTCGGCCGTTGCGCTGAAATACCCTGTCATCGCCGAAACGTCGAAAGGCCTGCGGCTGTCGGGGTGGAAACAGCTGCTGCTGCTGCTGAGCGAATGCCGTGGCGCCCTCATCAGCGTCGCGCTGACGGGTTTCGGCAGGGCTATCTCGGAGGTCGGCGCGGTCAACCTCGTCGGCGGCAACATCCGCTTCAAAACGAGGGTCATGACCACCTCCATCATGTTTGAGACGGGCATGGGCAACTTTGAACTGGCCATCGCGCTGGGGATATTGCTGCTGACCATCGCTTTTGCCGTCAACTTCATCGCCTCGACCTTCCGGAGGGAAACCGATGATTACGCTTGAATCGGTCGCCAAAACAGCCGGCGGCAGACAGATTCTGAACATCGCGCTTCTGCACATCGACCGCGGCGAGCGCGTCGCCCTTATCGGCCCCAACGGTTCGGGCAAATCGACACTGCTGCGCGTCATCGCCGGTATTGTGCCGCCCGACGCCGGCTGTGTGATTTTTGAACCTCCCGGTACGCAGGCGTACCTGATGCCGCAGGTGAGTTTCGGTTTTGCGCGAAGCGTGCTCAAAAACCTTGAAATCGGCCTGCCGGCTTCTATGAAATCGGCCGAAAAACGGGCTGCCGCCGAGAAAACGGCGGATATGCTCGCTTTGCGGCCACTGCTGAAAAAACACGGCAACAAACTTTCGGGCGGCGAAACGCAGCGTTTGGCGCTTGGCAGGCTGCTGACCGCCCCGAAATCCCTGCTGCTGCTCGACGAGCCGACGGGTTCCGCCGATTTTGAAAGCACACGGCTCATTGAGGACGTGCTGCTCGCAGCCTGCGAAAAGAACGGCACGACACTCCTTTTCGCCACGCACGACGCCCGGCAGGCGGAGCGCCTGGCCGGGCGCATCATTCTGCTGGAAAACGGGCGCGTCGCAAAAGATACTCCCGCCGCGGCGTTTGCCGAAACGGCCGGCAGCGGCTGGGGGAAGCGGCTGACCCATGAACAGCATCCGCAAACGCCCGACGGCCTGCCCGAAATATGAGACACCCTATTTTTTCTCCGGAGGCATACGATGAAAAAAACGACCCTCAAAATGACATTGTCCGGCCTGTTCCTCGCGCTGTGCATGCTGCTGCCGCTGCTGACGATGCAAAACCAGCAACTGGGAAGCGCTTTGTCGCTGATGCACATCCCCGTGCTGCTGTGCGGGTTTGTGTGCGGGTGGCCGTACGGCCTGGCGGTCGGCTTTGTCGCGCCGCTGCTGAGGTTCCTTCTTTTCGGTATGCCGCCCATTTTCCCGGTCGGGACGGCCATGGCTTTTGAACTGGCCGCCTACGGCGTTTTCGCGGGCTTGCTGTATCAATACCTGCCGAAAAAAATCCCTTACATCTACGCAACGCTCATCCTCGCGATGCTCGGCGGCCGCGCGGTATGGGGCGCGGCGATGGCCGTGCTGTCGCTGGCCTCCGCCAAGGTCGACTTCACATTCGCCGCCTTCCTCGCCGGCGCGTTTGTCAAGGCGATGCCGGGTATCATCCTGCACATCGTCCTGGTCCCGCTTGTTGTCATCGCGCTGCGCAAGGCGCGGCTGATGGCCAATGAATAGCATGTTGCGCTGCTTCTCACGCCGTTTTCAACCCGATACCAACGGCTGAACGGCCGGGCGTTTTGGCTTGCCATCCCCCGGGGCTTGCGTTACACTGTTGACAGAAGAAAAATAAAACCGAAGGCGAAACGATGTTAAATTCGCTCATCCTGATTTTTAAACAGACTGTGAGGCGGTTGGCTTTGATCGGTCTTATGTTATCCACCCTGCCGGGCGCTTTTACTTACCGCCACCCGTTCACCGACAAAATCGCCGACACGGCAGGGCTGGCGGCCGCCGGGGGCAAAAGCGGCGGCCTGGTCGTCAACGTCGACATCAACTCCACCAACACGCCGTTCCTCAACGCTTGCGCCGCCGACGGTGTCGAGCCCTTTGACGACCTGTACGCCTATGTCGACCAGTACGACAACACGCAGGTCACCGACCTGGCTTTTAACGTGTTCTGCCAATATTCGGCGACGCCCTCCGATGTCTGGACGGATTCCGTGGCTAAATACCTGCAGACGTCGGAAAACGGGACGCCGGTCGATTACCGGCCGCTGTACGAGGGTATCTACCGCTTTTATCAAAACGGCATCGACCCGTATGCCGTATGGTTTGAGCGCTGCAGAACCGACGGCATCCATCCCTGGCTTTCGATACGGATGAACGACTGCCACGAGCCCGACGAGGCGGCCGGTTTCCTGAGAAGCGACTTTTTTTATGAGGCGCGGGAAAAGGGCTGGATGATCGGCAGCGATTACGGCTACTACCGCAACTGCTTCGATTACGCCGTGCCCGAGGTGCGGCAGAAGATGCTCGATTACACAGCTGAACAGCTGGCGCGCTACGACGTGTACGGCATCGAACTCGACTTCATGCGGGAAATCACCTGTTTCGATACACGCAAAAATCCGGACTGCGCGGCCATCATGAACGCCTTTATGCGCGACATGAAAGCGGTGGCCGACGCCGCCGGGGCAACGCGGGGGCATGCCATTAAAATCATGGTACGGCTGCCGCGGGATATAGAGCAGAGCCTGGCCTACGGCTTCGACGCGGCGACATGGGCGCGCGAAGGGCTCGCCGATATTCTCGTCGTCACGCCGCGGTGGGCGTCGTGCGACAGCGCGATGCCCATCGCCGACTGGACAGCAAAATGCCCCGGCGCAGAAGTGTACGCCGGCATCGAGACGCTGGTGCTGCGTCAGGGCGGCGACGCGCAGGCCACGGCGGAGGTCGTCAGGGGTTTCGCCGCGCAGTACCTCACGGCCGGCGCCGATAAAATATACCTCTATAACTACTATCAGAACCCGCGCAGCCCCGAGGGCAGGAGCGCGGAAATCTACGCCACCTGCGGGCAACTTGACACGGCGCTGAACGCGACGAGGCGGCATATCGTCACCTATCAGGACATCGCGCCCGAGGGCTATGAAAAATATCAGCCGCTGCCGCTAAAAGTGACCGCGTATAACACTGTCGGCCTGAATGTTGAAACCGGTTATATTCCCGAAGGCGCGCGCGTTCACCTCATCATCGGCACATCAACGCCGCAACTCATCGGAAAACTCAAGGCGGCCGCCAACGCGGCAGCCTGCGCTTTCGCAGGCGAAACCACGCTGCGCGGTTCGCCTGCGCTCAACAATTATGCCGGCGGCGCCGCTTTGTTCCGGTATGAGATGCCCGGAGAATACGCAACCAACCTGCAGAAACTGCTGTTCGAAAACACCGGCATCCGGACGGTCGAAATCACCTATGCCGAAATCGTCGTCGAGATATGACTCCCGCCTTTACGGCAACGGAAAAGAGGGCATTTATGCTTGAGGTCGCCTCCCCGCGCGACGTGCTCAAAGAGTGCGAAATACGCTTCGGCAAACTTGATGCCGGCGATGAAACGGTGTCGATATTCGACGCCGGCGGCCGCGTTTTGTTCGAGGACGTCGCAGCGCGGGAAAATATTCCGGGCTTTGACCGTTCGACGGTTGACGGTTTCGCCGTCCGCGCGGCCGATACCTTTGGCTGCAGCACCGCCATCCCCGCGCAGCTGCGCTTTTGCGGGGGCGTTGCCATGGGCGAAGGTTCCCCCGTCGCGGTCGGGGTCGGCGAATGCGCCGCGGTACCCACGGGCGGAATGCTGCCCGAAGGCGCCGACGCCGTCGTAATGGTCGAAGATACGGAGGATTACGGCGACGGCTGCCGCTACATCCTTAAGCCCGTCAGCCCCGGGGCAAATCTGGTGCGCAAAGGCGAGGAGGCGGCGCAGGGCAAAACGGTGATACGGGCGGGCACCGCGCTGCTGGCCTGCCACGTCGGGGCGCTCGCGGCGCTCGGGGTATCGCTGGTGCGCGTATGGGCGAAGCCGGTTGCCGGGATTATTTCCACAGGCGATGAAATCGTGCCCGTCGACGCCCCCCTTTCCGGCGCGAAGGTCCGGGATGTCAACACGCATATGCTCTACCGCCTGGCGGAGGCCGCCGGAGCGAAACCGCTGCCGCTGGGCATCTGTCCGGACGGTTTTGAAACGCTGACGGCGGCGGTGGAGGCCGCTTTGCCGAAGTGCGGTATCCTGCTGATATCCGGGGGTTCTTCGGCGGGCGAAATGGACGTGACCGCCAAGGTCATCGCCGGCCTGGGCGAGGTCTATGTCCACGGCATCGCCGCGAAACCCGGCAAGCCGACGGTTATCGGCGAAATCGCGGGCAAGCCCGTGTTCGGCCTGCCCGGCCACCCCGTTTCGGCCTACTTCTCGTTTCTCAACTTCGCCATGCCGGTTATCGCCTCCATGGCGAAAATCCCCGCGAAGGCGCGCACGACACCCTGTGTGCTGGGCGCCGATATTCCCTCGAACCACGGCAGGGAGGAATATATCCCCGTGCGGCTTTCCCCGCCGGCGCAAAACGGAAGCCTGCCCGAAGCGATGCCCGTGCGGCTGAAATCGGGGCTCATCGCCCTGCTGGGCGAAGCGGACGGCTACATCGTCGCAGGCCGGGACAGCGAGGGGCTGTTCAAGGGCGAGCGGGCGGAGGTGCATCCGCTGCTGTAACGAGGACGTACCTGCAGCAGGCGAAGGCAAAACGGCGGCGTTCATGATATTTAAAAGCGCCTGTTTTCGGATTTCCGGCCCGAAAGCAGATGCTTCTGTTTTGGGCGGCCTCATACTACGAATAAGCGTCCGCCAATTCCAAAAACGCCCGTACGCGGCTGTCGGGCGTGGTGTCGGTGATATCTGCCATGACGATGTCGCAGGGGGCCAGTTCCTCGGCGATCTTTTGAATATCCGCTTTTATTTCATCCAGGCTCTTCTGCTCGAGTTCAACCGGGGGGTAGAGCACCGCGCGGCGCGCGTCCGGAAACACTTCTTTGACGCGTTTCATGTCGCTGACCATGCCCATATCGATATAGCCCATTTTGTCGATGGAGCGCAGCACATCGATATACGGCGTGATGTTCCAGTTGCAGGTGTGCACACCGAAGCGCTCGTACTCCCCCGAGAGCATCAAATCATGCGGCAGGACAAACTCACGGTAGGTATCGGCGGAAACCATGTTCATCACGCAGTTGCTCATGCTCAGCAGATTGACGGCGAAACCCGACGCGCGTTGCCTGGCCTGCACGAGTTTGGAAACCTTCGCAATCGTGTCGGCGATGTGGGCGAAAAGATGACGGACGAACGCCGGGTCGTCGTACATATCCATAAAAATATCGGGGCCGCGCAGTTTGAGGGCGATGTTCAGGATGCCCTGGTAGTTGAGATAGCCGTGGATGGACCCGTAGTTTTGCTCGATGGTGTCCATCTGCTCAAAAAGCTGAACCATCACCTGCGTTTGCATGACGTCGAGCGGCTCGAGCCGGGCGAGGTGTTCTTTGGTTAGAGGCGCTTTGCTTGCGGCGTCGGGCCAGCCGTCGGCGAAATACCGTGTGCCCATGCCGTACACCATCGGAATCAGCCGGATGCCGTGCACGCCGGACACCGTGGCGCAGGAGGGTTCGACGCCTTTTTCGTTCATTACGGGCTTGAAATACGGCACGGTCGGAAACGCCTCGTGCAGGAGCGTTTTCATCGCAAGCAGCGTTTTGTATCGGTAAACCGGGTCGGTGTGCCAGCGTTCGGAAAAGTCGATGCCCAGGCGCCGGCTGAACCACCGCGGCACAAAGCCCAGCGATACGCGCAGAAAGGGCTCATCCCCCGTACACGGCTCGCGGGTCGCGGGCGCGCTTAAAGGGATATGGTTGCGCAGTTTGATGTCCGGCATATCCGCACCTTCAGACAAGCACGATTTCGTCCCCGGCCTTGATAAAGCCGCCTTTGAGCACCTTGGCAAAAATGCCTTCCCTGGGCATCACACACTGGCCGACGAGCTTGGATATCTTGCAGCCGGCATGGCATTCTTTGCCGATTTGGGTGACCTCCAGCTCGGCCTCGCCGATTTTCAGCACGGCGCCGACGGGCAGGGAATGCAGTTCGATGCCGACGGTGGTGATGTTCTCGGCAAAAGATCCCTCGCAAATGCCTTTGACGCGGTCGGGATCCTTCGCCTGCGCTTTCGCCCTCTCGACGCTCTCGGAGGCGAGCAGGCTGACCTGCCGGTGCCATTTGCCGCCGTGCGCGTCGCCGCGCAAGCCGAAGTCCTCCACCAGTTCGGCTGACTCGACCGTCTTTTTTACGGTGCCTTTTTTTTCGCTGATGTTGACAGCAGCCACATACGCCATAGCAATCTTCCTCTCGTTAACCGGGGCGGCAGCCCTTTAACCGCCGATTTGCTGCAGGGTGCAGCCGGCCGTGCAGCCCCGCTCGAAGTGGTGGCCGCTCGCCTTGTTCCGCACGGCGGCCCGTATGGCTTCCTCCAGTTTTTCCCTGTCGTGAAGCAGGGGTTTCAGCGCCGTGGTTTCCCCGCTGCCCAGGCAGGGCTTCAGGCTGCCGTCGGCCAGCACCCGTACGCGGTTGCACACGCTGCAGAACTTTTCCGTCACGGGGCTGATGAAGCCGGCCGCGCCTCGCCAGCCCGGAGCGGTATAGTCGAGCGACGGCTGGCCGGAGTAGGCCTTTCGCATCGGCTGCAGTTCGCGATACCGGGCAAGGATTTCGCCGTTGGGGACGATGCCTTCCCGCGCGCCGCCGAAAGGCATCAGCTCGATAAAACGCACGGTGACGGGGTTGTTTTCCGCAAATCTGAGGAAATCGTCCGCCTCGTCGTCATTGACGCCCCGCGTCAGGACGACGTTTATGTGTAAAGGCATCAAGCTTGACGCAAGCGCGGCGTCGATGCCGCCGAGGACATCGGCCAGGTTGCCGCCGCCCGTGATTTTTTTGAAGCGTTCGGGCCGCAGGGAGTCGACGCTGACGTTGATTCTGTGCAGACCGGCCGCTTTGAGCCGCCGGGCGAGCGGTAAACGCAGGAGGGCGCCGTTGGTGGTCAGAGAAATGTCGGTAAACTCCGGCACAGACGCCGCTAGACCGATAATTTCGGGCAAATCGGCGCGCAGCAGCGGCTCGCCTCCGGTCAGGCGCAGACGCGTGATGCCGCACGCCGCGAACGCCTGCAGCAAGGCCAGCAGTTCGCCGGGCGTCAGTTCGTCTTTTTCGGCAAGGGCGGCTTTTCCTCCGCAGTAAGCGCAGGAAAAGTTGCACCGCTGCGTCAGCGAAAGGCGCAGGTATTCAATTGGCCTGTTATGGCTGTCGCGCAAGATGTTCCTCCGCCTTCAGGCGCGGGCGATAAAGCGCCCCGAAACGCCGCCGTCTTTTTCAAGCAGTTTGACGTCGGTGATGGTGATGCCTCTGTCGACCGCCTTGCACATATCGTAGACGGTCAGCGAGGCGACGGTCACTGCGGTCAGCGCTTCCATCTCGATACCGGTTTTGTAGGTGCACGCCGCGTAGACGGTGATAAGCAGGCGGTCAGTTCCCAGCGTTTTGAATTCGAGCTCGACCGAATCGATGGGAATGTTGTGGCACAGCGGAATCAGCTCATAGGTCTTTTTCGCCGCCATAATGCCCGCCAGGCGCGCGGCGGAGATCACGTCGCCTTTTTTCAGGCCGCCGCGCATAATCTGCGCGAGCGTTTCTTCTTTCATCACGACGACCGCCTGCGCCCTGGCGAAACGGAAGGTGTCCTGTTTTTTGCCGATGTCGACCATTTTCGCTTCGCCGTCGGCCCCGATATGCGTCATTTCCATGAATTTGCCCTCCCCTGCCGTTATAAAACCGCTTTGACGGTTCCGGGATTTTTCAATTCGTAGCCGCCCAGTTTCGCCAGCCGCCGCGCCAGTTCGTCCGACGCGAGCGCGGCGAGAAACGCTTGCATTTTTTCGTCGCCGAGCATGGCGGCCGGACAGATGAAGTCGTACTCTTCCGCCGCGACGGGGATAAAATCAAGCGCGTAGATTTTCGCCGCGGCGAGGATGCCCAACCCCGTGTCCGCGCTGCCCTGCGCGATGTTCGCAGCGACGGCTGTGTGCGTGTATTCCTCGCGCGTATAACCGTCGACGGCGGCGGTATCGATGCCGCACAGGCCCGCCAGGTAATCAAACAGCACACGCGTGCCAGAACCTTTTTGGCGGTTGACATAGCGTACGCCTTCGCCGGCGACGCTTTCGAAACCTTTGAGGCCGAGCGGATTGCCCCGCCGTACGAGGAGACCCTGCTGCCTGCGCACGCCCTCGATGAGGGCGACGCCGCCTTCGGGGAAATACCGTTTCAGCCACGGCAGGTTGTATTCGCCCGTCGCGGCGTCGAGCAGGTGGATGCCGCCCGTGTGCGCGCCGCCGCTTTTCAGCGCGGCCACGGCCCCCATGGAGCCGGTGTGCGACGAGGACACGTCGACGGGGGAACCCCCGCGTTTGAGGATGTCCGCGATTTCGTCGATGAGCGGGTCGTGGCTGCCGACAACGGCGAAGACGTGCTCGAAATCCTCTTTGCCGTCGAGCGGCGTGACCGGGACAGTCTCCCCTCTCTCACAGCCCTCGAGGTTTTGCGGGATGTCGATGATGCCCCGCGCTTTCGTGAAACTGGTGATAACGCCCGCGCCGCGGTGGAGGGGCGTGGCGCTGAGCCGGCCGCCGGCGTAGCTGAGCGAAGCGCGCACGAACTCCCGGTATTTGAGCGACGAGGTCAGCTTCTGCGTCAAGACGGCGGCGGTTGTTTTCTCTTTAGGCAGGGGCTGATGAAGCAGATCGGCGACGACGCCCCTGACAATTTTTTCCATAATCATCATCGCGGAAACGCTGTAACCCGGCACGCCGACGCAAGGCCGGCCGTTGACCTCGCCGAGCACGGCGGGTTTGCCGGGTTTTATTGCGATGCCGTGGACGAAAACCTCGCCGAGCGCCGCGATGACAGCCGCGGTGTAATCCTCCCGCCCCGCCGAGGAACCGGCGATGACCAGCACGACGTCGCATTCGCGGCACGCCGCCGCGACGGCCTGCTCGAGGAGGTCCCGCCGGTCTTTGAAAATGGGATACGTTTTCGCCCGGGCGCCCCACTGCGCGAGCATGCCTTCAAGAATGACGGAGTTAAACTCCGTGATTTCGCCGGCGTCCGGTTCCCGCGAGGCGGGCACAATCTCGTCCCCGGTCGGAATAATGCCCGCCAGGGGCTTGCGCAATACCCGAACCTTCGTGTGGCCGGCCGCGACGAGAGCGCCCGCGAGCGCGGGCGTGATGAGGGTATACGAAGGCATCAGCATATCGCCGCGGCTGATGTCCTCGCCCGTCTGGCGGACATGCTGCCAGGGGACCGCGGCTTCATGCAGCACTGCGGCGCCGCCTTCGCCTTCGACGACATCTTCGGCCATGACGACGCAGTCGCAGCCGTCCGGCAGCGGGTCGCCGGTGTCGACTTCGACAAAATCGGCGGGCGCGAGCGTGACCGGAGTCAGTTCGCC
>JAKJCA010000028.1 GCA_022706685.1 Bacillota bacterium | reverse complement strand
CCCGCCGGCGGCGATTGAAACAGGCGGGGGTTCGCTCATGCGCGAGGTGGACGTTCTGATAGCGGGAGGCAGCGCCTCCGGCCTTTGCGCGGCCATCAACGCTGCGCGGCTGCATCCGGGCCTGCGCGTCGCGCTCGTTGAGCGCGGCGTCAGAATCGGGCAGAAAATCCTGGCCACGGGCAACGGGCGGTGCAACCTGTCGAACCTGTCGGCCGCCGAACACGCTTATCATAATAAAGAGTTTGCGGCGGCGGCGCTTGCGAAGTACGGCGTCGGCACCACGCTGGCGTTTTTCCACAGCATCGGCCTGCTGACGCGTACCGACGAGTGCGGCAGAATCTATCCGCTGAGCAACCGCGCCGCGGGGGTGCTCGACTGCCTGCGTTTCGAGGTTGAAAAACTCGGCGTCGATATTCTCTGCTCGACGGCCTTGGAAAAGGCGTCAAAAACCGGAGGCGGTTTCACATGCCTGTGCCGTACGCCCGGCGGCGCTGAAACGATAAGCGCCGGACACCTGATTCTCGCCACGGGCGGCAAGACCTATTCGAAAGATCCCGGCGGCACCGGCTATGCCCTGGCGCGGAGTTTCGGCCACCGCATCACTCCCCTCTTCCCTTCGCTGACGGCGCTGGTCACCGGCGGCGCGGCGGCACAGCTGAAAGGGGTGCGGGTGCAGGCAGCCGTTTTCGGTCAGGAGGACGGGGGCCCTTGCATTCCGCTCTCGAGGGGAGAAATCCTGTTTACCGAATACGGGCTGTCGGGCATCGCCGCGATGGACGCGAGCCGTTTCTTTTCCGAACGCATCGCAGCGGGCAAAACCGCGAGCCTTTGCGCCGTTCTGGACCTGATGCCCGATATGAACGAGCAAGAGCTGGCCGCTTATTTGGCGGCCGCCGCAGAAAACAACCCTGTTTTAGCGCGGGAAAACCTGTTCGCCGGCATTTTGCCAGGAGCGGTTGGAAGGCATTTATGTAAAGTTTTATCACTTGACATTTTATATAAAAATGGATGTATTGACCCTCGCAGCGATATGGCCGCTCCGGCAAAGGCGATTAAGCAGTTCCGCTTTGATATCAAAGGGGTGAAAGGTTTTGATTTTGCCCAGGTGACGGCGGGCGGAGCCGATATTTCCGAGTTTCACCCCTCTTCTTTAGAGTCACGTAAAGTTAACAAACTTTACGCTTGCGGGGAGCTGCTGGACGTGGACGGCGGCTGCGGCGGCTTCAATCTCCAGTGGGCCTGGTCGTCGGGGCTGCTGGCCGGTGAGCTTGCCCGCAAATGAAACATAGCCGAAAAGCCTTTCAGCCGGAAGGAACGATATGCTCAGGATCAATCAGTTGAAACTGCCGCTCGACGCGGACATCGAAGAACTGAAAACTGCTGCGGCGAGGCGCCTCGGATGCCGGATAAACGATATCCGTTCTCTATCGCTGGTACGCAAAGCGGTGGATTCCAGGGATAAAAACAACATCTTTTTCGTCTGCAACGTTTTGGCCGACACCGGCTTGGACGAGCGGCGCGTATCGCAGCGTTTTCCGCCGGAACTCGTCAGTATTGAAACCGCACAGCCGCCCGCGGCCTTCACCGTGGCAAGGGCGAGCACCCTGCGGCCCGTCGTTGCGGGCTTCGGGCCGGCCGGCATTTTTGCGGCGCTGACACTCGCGCGCGCAGGGCTTCGCCCGCTGGTGCTTGAACGCGGCGCGGATGTCGTTGAGAGGGCTGCGGATATCGGCCGTTTTATCGGCTCACGAAAACTCGACGAGAATTCGAACACGCAGTTCGGCGAGGGAGGCGCGGGCGCCTTTTCGGACGGAAAGCTGAACACCGGCATTAAAAGCCCCTTTTGCCGGGCGGTACTCGAACAGCTGCACGCGGCGGGGGCGCCGGGCGATATCCTTACAAACGCCTCGCCGCATATCGGCACCGACCTGCTGCCGGCGGTCGTCAAACGCCTGCGCGAAGAGATGATATCTTTGGGAGGCGACATCCTTTTTCAAACACGGCTGACGGATATCATTGTCGCCAACGGGGCCATCCACGGCGCCCGAGTTTTGTCCGCTTCGGGCGAGACGGACATTGAAACCGACGCGCTGCTGCTGTGCACGGGACATTCTGCGAGGGATACCTACGAAATGCTGCACCGCCGCGGCGTGGAACTGTCGCGCAAGCCTTTCTCCGTCGGGGCGCGCATCGAACATCCGCGGGAATTGATCGACCGGGCGCAGTACGGCCGTTTTGCCGGCCATCCGGCGCTGGGCAGCGCCGAATACAAACTCTCCTGCCATCCGCCCCACGGCCGCGGCGCCTACACCTTTTGCATGTGCCCCGGCGGCAGTGTGGTGGCCGCGGCGTCGGAACACGGCGGCGTCGCTGTCAACGGCATGAGCCCTTTTGCCCGGAACGGCGAAAACTCCAACGCCGCGCTGCTGGTGGGTATCGAACCCGGGCAATTCCCCGGCGACGGGGCTCTTGCCGGCATGTACCTGCAACGGGATATCGAGCGCGCCGCTTTTCAAGCCGGGGGCGGCGACTATACGGCGCCCGCGCAGCTCTGCGGCGATTTCGCTACCGGAAGACCTTCCGTACGGTGCGGCACGGTCAAGCCGACCTATCCGCTGGGCGTCGCCATGGGCGATATCCGGCGGATCCTGCCCGGGCCGGCCGCCGCGGTGATGGCCGAGGCCATCGGGTTGATGGACCGTCAACTGCGCGGTTTCGCAATGCCCGACGCGGTGCTGACCGCACCGGAAACACGCAGTTCCTCCCCTGTCCGCGTGCTGCGCGACGATTTTTTTCAAACCAATATCCGCGGGCTGTACCCTTGCGGCGAAGGCGCCGGTTATGCCGGCGGTATCGTATCCGCCGCGGTCGACGGTATCCGCTGCGCCCGCGCGGTGATGGGCGGCGATGCCTGAAGCGCGTTTGTTGCGCGCGGCAGGCGAATTTGATACAATGCAGACGACACAATACCGACCATACCGTTCAAGGAGGTTCCCATGAAACAGAAAGTTAGAAGAACCCTCTCGGCGGCGCTCGCGCTGGCGCTTGTATTCGCGGTTTCGCTGAGTACGGGACCCGCGGCGTTACGCGGCGCGAAAACCGTTGTCGCCGCGGCCGCCGCCCGAACGGCCGCCGCGGACTCGGAGACTGTATCCGGCGCATCACAGACCGGAGGAAAGCACGAAGACACCGCTTGCGCGCGGGAAACGAAGGGCCTTACGGCGGACGGCGGCGCGTGCGGCTGCGGGAACAATCCTTTTATCGTCATCCCCGGAATCACCGACTCCGACGTCGCGCTGCTTGACGCGCAGGGCAACCCCGTTTTGGGGCCCGACGGCAAGCCGTATGTCAAAGGCGGTTTCATGGTGGACGAGGACGAAATCATCGACGCGGCGCTTAAAAACCTTGCCTGGCCGCTGGCGAAAACGCTCCTGACGCAAAAGGACCAGGGTTTGACCGACGCCGCCTACGAAACGGCAAAGTACGCCTTCTGGCGCCAGGCCACCAACAAGGACGGCACGCCGGTGCAGAATCTTCAGGTGGTACGGTATGAGAAGTCCTTCGCGGAGTTGACCGACGAGCAGATCAATCACCTGTTCGTCAACATTCCGCTGCGCGGCATCTGCGATATCATCGGCTATGATCATGTCTACTATTTTGCCTTCAATATCATCGGCGACCCGATGGAGACTGCGCGGGAGCTGGACGCTTTTATTCAAATGGTCAAAGCGCAGACCGGCCATGACAAGGTCAACATCCTCAACGCGAGTCTCGGCGCTTCCATCTTCACGGCCTATGCCGAGCAGTTCAAAGACAAAGGCGATGTGGAAAAGGTGGTCAACGTCGTCGCGCTGCTTAACGGCTCCGATGCCTTCGGCGACTTGTACGCCGCCGATTTCAACCTCTCCGACGAGGCGCTGTACCGCGACTTTTTGCCGGAGGCGCTCGCCGACGGCGGCTCGAAAACCATGGGATATCTGGCCAACCTGCTTATCCGCCTGCTGCCGCGCCAGGTGCTGCTGGATACCTTTGGGGCCGTACTCAACGGCGCGATGGATTCCATACTGCGCTGCGCGCCGAACTTCTGGGCGATGATCCCCAAAGAGGAGTATCCCGCCATGGCGGACAAGTGGCTCTCCGATCCGCAATACGCCGCCGTCAGGGCAAAAACCGACGCCTTCTACCAGGCGCAGCTGAATCTGAAAGACAATATGCTCTATATGATCAACGAGAAGGGCGCACAGATCAACAATGTCTGCGGCTATAACCTGAAGTTCAGTTCGCTGGCCGGGATGCTCAGCATCATCAACTCGGATAAAAACTCCAATTCCGACGGCGTCATCAATGTCCAGTCGACCGGCCTCGGCGTGACGGCGGCCCCCGCCGGGCAGCAGCTGCCCGCGGACTACCTCGCCGCGCACGACAGCCCCTATATTTCCCCGGACAAAGGCCTCGACGCCTCCACCTGCGTACTGCCGGACAATACCTGGTTCTTCTATAACCAGGACCATGAGCAGGCGGGTAAAAACGCCGCGTGCATGAACCTGGTCGGCGAGCTGTTTACCAACCCCTATTTCACCGACATCCATTCGGACCCCGCGCGCTTCCCCCAGTTCAACTACGGTTCGGACAGCAAGGAAATTCGCCGTTATCTCCTGCCGGACGCGCAAAAGGCGCTGGCTCTTTACCAGGCGGGCGAGTTTGACATCAGCGCCGAGGACTTGGCGGAACTCAAGGCCGCGATCGCCCAGGGCGAGGACGCGCTGAAAGCGACCATCGGGGACCAGGCCGTGGCAGATGCCGCGACACAGCGGCTGAAAAACATCCTCGTCAAAATCGGCTATCGCGAAGCCCCTCCCCCTGCCATGGAGCCGGACCCCGTGAAAGTGTTTTTCGCCAATCTGCTCGAACAGCTGCTCAAAGCGGCAAGCGATTATGTTTACGATACGGTCGGAGCCCGGGGCTATTCCGACAGATTCTGAAAACAGGATGAACGGGCGGGCGGCGTCTCTGCCGCCCGCTTTGCATTTTGGGGTTCAAATCGATACAATAGGCGAGGCAGCCGGCCTGCCGAAGTATCCGTCCGAAAGGAACATTCCGCATGGTTGATGCCGCAAAGAGCGCTCGTACCCCCGTTGAACTGTCCAAGCCGCAAAAGGCGGCTGCGGTGGCCATGGGCGCGTTTTTGATGGGCGCTCTATGGCGCTTCCGGGGCGAGCACGGCTACGGCGCCTCCTGGGGGCTGCTGACGTGCGGGATGGTATTCCTGCTGCTGGTGTTCGCCGTTTTCGGTTTTCGGCGCAAAGCCGGCTTTCTGCTCTATTCGCTGACGGCTGCCGCTTTTATGCTCTCCACGCCGGGCTGGGGCACGCTCAACGGCCAAATCACCGGCATCCTCGAAAGCGGCGTCGCCGGCGGGGACGGGCAGCAGATCAGGGTGTTCATCAACCCTCTGTCCGGTTTATTCATGATGCTTTGCCTGGGCTTCGGGCTGGCGGCGGTTTTCGCTTTTCTTCTCGGTCGCTTTTTCAGCGACAGGCCTTACGGATTCAAGGACATGGCGGTTGTTCTGGCGGTTTATTTCGCTGTGAAATATGCGACCAGGGCGGCGCTTTCCCCCGCTATACTGCAGCTCGCCCAGCCGCAGGCCGTTGATTTGTTCGCGCTCGGCCTGCAAAAAGCGGGCGTTGCCGGCACGCCTTGGCAGGTGTACCTGCAGCACAGTTTTGACCACGCCTGGGCCAAAGACATCCATGGCGGGCGCAACTATTTCACCTCCATCAACACCATCTCCTCCGCCATCACCTCGCTGGCCGTATGGCTGACGATGCGCTTTGCCCTGAAAGATCGAACAGGCGCAAGAATTATGCTGGGCATCTGCGCGGCTTTCGCTTTTGCCATTACGCTGGCAGACCTGTCGCTGTTTTTCGCCAACGGCGGCTACCGCATGCAGCATACCTATGACCTGCTTTACAAACTCAGCGGCTGGGGGATGTGGGAATACTTCACCGGATTTTTCGCCGGCGGCCTGCTGATGCTGATATTTGTCTGCCTCCCGTTTGACCGCCTTGCCGTTGGCGCTCAAGCGGAAGAACCCTTTACCGCGGACATGCCCGGCTGGCTTTATGGCATACTGAATTTCATCGTAACACTCGGCTTGTGCTTTTCGTCAACGCTTGTCCGCCCGATAGCGTCGCGGTACGAGGATACCGTTTATCACATCCCGCTGTACGCCGGGCTGAGCGCCGTTTTTCTTATTGTGATGCTGCTCGTCACCCTCAAATGGGGCGCGGGGCTGCGCGGGGTTGATTTCAGGCGTTTCTGCGTTTATGCGCTGCCCTTCTTTTTCACGGCGCACGTATGCATTTACATGTTCGCCGGCACACAGGATATGCAGCATTTCCGCCATACCGGCGATATCGCGAACAAACTGGTGCTGACGTCGTTCGCGGTTTTCTGCCTGCTGTATCCGTTTGTTTTTCACCGGGGCGGCGTCAGGCAGCGGAGTACCGGCCGGCGGCAAAATCCGAAGGCAGAGATTTGAGCGCCGGGCGCGGCGAAGATAAGCGTTTGAATGTTTTACGTTTTGTTAACACTCCTGCGGCGTTTTGCTGTTGACTTTGCCCGGGCCGTGTGTATAATATGATATTGTCAGAGGGTCATCCATAAGCAGCCAATGCGGAATTGTGTAATGGTAGCACGGCAGACTCTGACTCTGTTTGTCTGGGTTCAAATCCTAGTTCCGCAGCCAGAAAAAGCACTTCTTCGGAGGTGCTTTTTCCATTTCATGAAGCGCGTAAGGAGTCCATATTTTATTATTACGAATGAAAAATATGTTTTTCGTACGGCAAAAACATCATCATATCGCCGGAAAAACGTTTTTCATCCGTTCGAGCATACCTGCAGATGCGAAAACAGCGGCAAATGCAATTTCCTGCAAGCAGCCGTTTGATGCAATCTTTTCTTTCGATGTATAATGATACGGGTTTGTCCGTTCGGGTTTCATTTGAGGAAGTTTATCACGCGATATTTTAAACAAAGCGGAAAGGATATCAATCGCTAAGGAGGTCTGTTTCATGGGAAAGGGCGGGTTCAGCTGGAAACGCGCGCTTGGCGTTACCAGGATAAAGGGCAGCATATCCCGTGCAACCGGTATTCCTCTGACCCGTTCGGGAAGGCAGCGCAAAGTCGGAAAAGCTCTGACAGGCGGCGGTTGTTTGCTGCCTGCGCTTTTTGTTGTTGCTCTATTGATATTATTGATATCGTTGATTTGAAACGCGGCGCGATGGGCCGGAAAATCCGCCGGAGATTTGGCCTGCGCCGAAGCGATGAAGGTTTTTCGCGACCGCCTGGCGGAGTACGGGTACGGGGAAAGCGCTGGGTGAATGGCAAGGAGACAAATAAAATGGCTGTGAACGAACTATGTGCAAAGGGAAAGCGGAATGACGAAGGGCGGCCGGCCGGGATGCGAAATACTTTTGCTTAAATAAAACGATGAGGTTGTATCTATGAGCGAGTTATCCGAACTGCCGAACATCGGCAAGGTGCTGGAAGAAAATTTGCTGGCTGTCGGAATAGAAACACCGGCGCAGCTGCGGAAAGCCGGCGCATGTGAAGCGTTCCGCCGCATACGGCTGCAGCGCGACCCCGGCGCGTGCCTGCACATGCTCTACGGTCTGCAGGGCGCTGTGGAAGGCATACCCGACCGGTTTTTGTCCGATGAAAAAAAGCAGGAGTTGAAAGCGTTTTTTAGAAGCCTGGGATAGTATTGCCAACATGGGATGTTTCTTTGCTTGGTTGGAAATGATTGACAATTCCATTTCCTGAGTATCAGCGTTCTGTCCCGCTGTTACGGCACTGCATTGCCGCCTCTCCTCATAACAGGAAAGGTTTGCAGCGTATCCGCTGTTTATATTGCGGAACCGTCCGCGCCGGCGTCCTCCGCCAGGCGGACCTCGCCGTCTTTTTCCAATCGCCTCGCTCTGAGTTCCTCCAGCATCTGCTTTTGGAACTTGCCTTCGTATTTGTAAAACAGCATGGGAATCAGCTGCAGAATAAACGCCGCGGTCATGGTCAGCGTCATCAGGATAAAAATCATCTGCAGCACCTGCGGATAGGTTTGGCTGATGCTGCCGCGCGCGTCGAGCGTGGCCTGCATGGCTTCGGAGTCGTAATGGACCGTTTTCAGCATGAACATCGTCAGCGCGGAGGTCAGCGCGCCGCTGGTCTTCCCGACCAGTTTGACAACCGAATAAGTGACGCCTTCGGTCCGCTCGCCGGTTTTCCATTCCGTGTACTCGATGGAATCAGCCAGCATCAGGGATGCGATGGTCGCCGTCACGCCCCCGGGGAAATTGGCGAAAAATCGCAGCGCCATATAGAGCCAGACATTTTGAAAACCGACAAGGTAAAGCGCCGCGTTGAAGACGGCACCCAAAACGGCCATGATGAGGAACATATTCTTTTTCGACGCGTATTTCAGGAGATACGGAACCAGGGAAACCGAGATCATCCACGACAAGCCCGACGTTATTTGCAAAGCCGGGAACAAAAAAGCCATGCTTAACCCGGTGTCCGCATAGTTCCAGGTGGTGAAGTAGACCAGCGCGTTGCCCATCATCCCCATCGGCGCGCCGAAAAGGCTGACCAGCAGCAGCAAGAAGAGCGGTTTGTTTTTAAGCACCGGACGCACCGTGGCCAGGAAACGCTCTTTGCGCGGCGGGACCACGATTTTTTCTTTCAGATATTTGGACGAAAAAAGGATGCAAAGGCAGCCGATACCGATAATGGACGCGGCAACGATGAAATTGCCCGTGGGGCTTTTTTCCGACCCGCCGACAAGCAAAACGAGCGCGAAGTACAGCCCGGCAGGTAGAATGGAACCGGTCGAGCCCAGGACGGAACTGAAAGAAACGGCTTTATTCCTCTGTTTCTGGTCCAGAAAAAGCAGGGAAGGCAGGCCGCTGAACGGAATGTCCACCGCCGTGAAAAGGGCGTAGTAAAGGATGTAGAAAGCGCCGGCGTAAACAGTTTTCGCATTTTGCGCCATATTCCGGACGGGCAGGAACATGAAAATGCTGACCAGAAACAACGGCACGGGCACCGTCCTCAAGAACGGGAGGCATTTGCCCTTTTTGGTATGCGTACGGTCCACGATAAACCCCATGACGGGGTCGTTGAAGGCGTCCCATATCCGAGCGACCAAAAAAATGGTGCCGACGGCGCCGACCGCGATATGGAGCACCTCGGTATAAAAAAACGAAAGCGCGGAACCCATGAGGGCGCTGACCATGCTCATACCGAAAACAGTCACGCTGAAGGCCAGCACTTCCCTGCCGCCGACGAGCTGAGCAAGTTTTTTGAGGGAGATGTCTTTTTTCAAGCGGCACAACCTTATTTCAGATGATACGCTGCGGGCGAACCATGTTCGCCCCTGCTGCCGGGCAAAAAGTTTTACGCCCCTGCCATGTTTTGCCCTTGTTTGATGTATTTCTCGGCGTTCAGGGCGGCTACGGTGCCGTCCGCCACGGCGGTGGTGATCTGCCGGACCGCTTTGACGCGGACGTCGCCGGCGGCGAACACGCCCGGCACATTTGTCCGCAGGGTTTCGTCCGTGAGAATATAGCCCTGTTCGTCGAGAGCGATGTCCCGGCGGAAAAGCGCCGTTTTCGGCTCGGTGCCGATATAGCCGAACACGGCGGAGAGGGCGATGCCCGTTTTTTCGCCGGTTCGGGTGTCGACGACGAGCGCCGACTCGACGCTGTCCCCGCCCGATACATCGAGGAGGTCCCGGTGGAACAGCACTTCGATTTTGGGGTGGTTCATCACCGCCTCGAACGTGGAGGCGGCCCCATTGAAGTAACCGCGGCGCCTGATCATGATGACCTTCGAGGCGAAATTGGTCAGAAACAGCGCCTCTTCCAAGGCGGAGTTCCCCCCGCCGACCACGCCGACCACGCTGTTTTCGTACAGCGCTCCGTCGCAGGTGGCACAGTAATGGATTCCCCTGCCGGCAAACTTCGCCTCGTTGGGAATGGGCAGTTTTTTAGGCACCGCGCCGGTCGCGATGATAACGGCCTTCGGCCGATAGGAGGCTTTTTTGGTTTGCACCGTTTTTACGCCGGCGGCAAGCGAAACGGACAGCACCGGGCTGAAGCCGATGATTTCGGCGCCGAGGCGTTTTGCCTGCTCCGCCATGCGGCCGGCCAGTTCCTCGCCGGTAACGGACTGAAAGCCGGGGTAATTCTCGATGGCCACGGTATCGCGCAGCTGACCGCCCGCCGTCACCGTTTCCAGCAAGGTGACGGCCAGTTTGGCGCGCGCCGCGTAGATGGCGGCCGTTAAACCTGCGGGGCCGCCGCCGAGAATAAGCACATCCGGCTCCCGCACCGGTTGCTCCATAGCCGTTTCACCATTCTTTCACGATATGCTCCGGGTTCAAAGCCCCAGGAGTTCTTCGAGCCGGTCCTGGTCAAAGCCGATGACCAGCTCCCCGCCGATATCGATAACGGGCAGTTTTCTCTCCCGGGTTTTGGCAAGCATTTCGGCAGCCGCCTGCCGGCTGGCCGAAACGTCATGCTCGGTGAAGGGCAGGTTGTGGGCGGCTAAA
Organism: Bacillota bacterium; assembly: GCA_022706685.1. Classification (GTDB taxonomy): domain Bacteria; phylum Bacillota; class Clostridia; order Oscillospirales; family Acutalibacteraceae; genus UBA1447. Next base: position 23,563 of record JAKJCA010000028.1, on the reverse strand, counting down.
AACGCTTTTGCCGCCTTGCACATCGAGCAGTCGGGCGTGGTATAGATGTTGATTTCCATTCTGTTGCGCGGCCTCCCCTCTTCTTATCGGCGTGTCCGCGGTTCAGTCCAGCAGTTCGACGATATCGTCCCGTATGGCTTCCGGCGTGGTGGCGGAGGCGTAGCGTTTGAGGACGGTCCCGTCTTTGTCCACCAGGAACTTGGTGAAGTTCCATTTGATTTTCTTGCCGCCGATGCCGCTTTTCTCGTTTTTGAGGAATTGGTAAAGAGGCGCGGCGTTGGGGCCGTTGACGTCGATTTTTGCAAAAATCGGGAAGGAGACGCCGTAATTGAATTGACAGAAGTTGCGGATTTCCTCGTCGGTGCCGGGGTCCTGGTTGGCAAACTGGTTGCAGGGGAAACCCAAAATCTCCAAACCTCTGGGGGAAAGTTCTTTGTAAAGCTTTTCGAGCCCCTCAAACTGGGGGGTAAAACCGCATTTGCTGGCCGTGTTGACAATGAGAAGGACTTTGCCTTTGTAGTCCGACAGGGAAACGTCATCGCCGTAGGTGTCTTTGACCGTAAAATCATAGATGCTCATTTGTTACCGCTCCTTTATTTGAGATTCAAATACATTATAAGTTCATGGGATATCATATTTTTGAAAACATTACGGAACGACACAGGGGTCGCGGAACGACACAGGGGTCGTTCCCTACAATATATTTTATAGCAGTAGGTTAACCATCATTCAATCAAAACAGATTTTCAGCACGAGCGGGTATTCGCTTCGTGTTCCTTCCGGCAACTTGATATCAAGGCTGCGTTTGTTTTGCTTCATCGGCAGCTGACCGGGTGTCCCGAGCAGTTCGGCCGTGAGAGGGAAGCCCCTGAACGTGCCGCGGCCGAGCGAGCGGATACGGACCTGACCGTCGCGCGGGCAGGCCAGCACAAAGGCGTAAATATACGGCGCCTTGTAAGTAAAGCGGATGTCGCGGGCGGTGAAAGCGCCGCGCACGGTGTCGGTAAACTGACCGCCGCCGACTTTGGTGGGGCCTTCGCCGAAAACGCGCCAGCAAGCGCTGCCGTAAACCGCTTCGCCGTTGACGGCCATCCAGGCGCCGACGGCCTTCAGAATGGCCTTTTCTTCCTCCGGAATAGTCCCGTCGGGTTTGGGACCGACGTTGAGCAGCAGCGTACCGTTCTTGCTGACGATATCGACCAGGTTGCAGACAATGTCGAGCGGCGTCTTGTAATAATTTTTTTGGATATAGCCCCACGACCATTTGGAGAGCGAGGTATCGGTCTGCCAGAAGCGCGGGCCGATGCCGCTCATTTGCCCGCGCTCGAGGTCGAACACCGCGGTGCCGGGCGCGTAAGCGTCGTTTTTATAATTGATAGCCACCTGCTCTCCCCATTCGAAGGCGCGGTTATAGTAGTAGGCGGCGAATTTCTTGAGATAGGGCTTAAAGGGGCGGTTTTCAATCCACCAGTCGAAATAAATGATTTTCGGGCGGTATTTGTCGACGATTTCGCAGGTTCTGGCCAGCCACATATCGAGATGCTCGCGCAGCAGGACGGGGTCCATGCCGTCGATGTTGTCTTCACCGGGGAGACGGTAGCCGTAAGGTTCTTTCAGGCCGGCGCCGGAAATACCTGAGTCGAAATCGTTGGCGCCGTTGAAAAACCAGCAGTTTTCCGCCCGGTGGCTGGAAGCGCCCAGCACGATGCCCTCGCGCTCGGCGGCTGCTTTCAGTTCGCCGAGCACATCGCGCCGAGGACCCATTTGGGCAGCGCACCAGTTGGAGAGTTCGCTGCCGTACATCTGAAACCCGTCGTGGTGCTCGGCGACCGGAACCAAGTACTTGGCGCCCGCCTCGGCAAAAAGGCGCATCCATTCGCCGGCGTCAAAGCGCTCGGCTTTGAACATGGGGATAAACTTCTCGTAAGGGAAGTCCTTGGGCTCGCCGTAGGTCGCCACGTGGTGTTTGTAATCGCGGTGGCCCTTGATATACATGTTGCGGGGATACCATTCGTTGCCGAAGGCGGGCACCGAATAGACGCCCCAGTGGATAAAAATGCCGAACTTGGCCGAGCGGTACCAGCCGGGCGTTTCGTACCGCGAAAGGGAATCCCAGGAATCTTTGTAGGGGCCGCGGGCGATGACCTCGTCGACTGTCTGCAGAATATCCGATACAGTTTTCATTGAATCGACCTCCCGGCTGTTCACCTTTTCATCTTTTCGGTTGTTCTTAGCATACTCATATTATCGGCTTTGCGCAAGAGCGGGCCGGACGGCGGCGGCCTTTGTTGCAGTCAAGCCATATTCCATGTATGATAATACAAGTTTACAATTACAAAAAAACGAAAAAGGAGCCTGTGTCGTGTCCAACTACTTGCTCTTCGTCCTCTACAGCGCGATGCTTCCGTCAACATTCTTTTTCACCTTGTTAGTGATATATTTTTTTGTTAATCGCCAGTACCGGAAGACAGAATATTATCAAGCTACGCACAACCGGTTGCTCAAAACCCACCGCGATTTAGGTCTGTACGGCGAATATTCGATTTATAAGGAACTGAAGAAAGTGGAGCAGCCGCGCAGATTCCTGTTTAATGTCTACCTGCCGAAACAGAATGAAGAAACGACGGAAATCGATGTTCTGCTAATCAGTCAAAGCGGTATCTTCGTTTTTGAATCCAAGAACTACAGCGGTTGGATATTTGGCAGTGAGAACCAAAAACAATGGACTCAAACCCTGCCAAGAAGAGGAACGAGTGTTAAAACACGCTTTCTGAATCCGATTATGCAAAACGAACTGCATCTGAAGTGGCTGAAATCCATATTGACTGAATACGATTTTATCACATATCATTCCGCTGTTGTTTTCAGCGACCGCTGCACCTTAAAGAAGGTTGAACTGACCCAAAGGAAAGCGGAAGTGTTCAAACGGCGTAATATCACAGCCTATTTTGAGAAGATCAGCAAGCAATTCAACAACATATTAACGCCACAGCAGGTGGAAGAAATCTACAAGAAGTTAGCTCCCTATGCGCAAGCAAGTGAAGAGACAAAAGCGAAGCATATTGAAAACATCCGGCAAACCACTGCTGTTGCACCGGTTTCGGAACCAGTCGCTATTGCAAAAGATACCTTAACAGTCGGAACGCAGGCACACCCTGTTGTTGATAATGTTCCGCAGATAAAATTCTGTTCGAAATGCGGGCGAGAAATGGTTCTAAGGACCGCGAAAACCGGCGAGAATGCCGGGAAGCAGTTTTGGGGATGTTCTGGTTTTCCGAAGTGCCGGAATGTCATCTATCATTGATGCTGCGATTACCTTGTCATATGGCGTTATGTTATCCGTTTGCCCATGCACATAAGCAGAAATATCCGCAGGCTTTTTCAACGATGTGTCCATGCCGGGATATGATGTGTCCTGCGGACATGATGCGCCTTGCGGCATGATGTGTGCTGCGCACATGATTGAGATGAGGTGTGATATATGGCTAATCATATTCACCGCCCGCCCTATTACGCCGGGACAGAATTCGCCGACCTGAGCAAGCACGACGGCGGGCTGCTGCATGCCGTCGGCGCTTCCAACTACCAGGTGCTGCGCGCCAACCGCAGCCGGCCGGAAGAGGCCGACGGCTTTGGCAATACCTACAACCACGCACCGATGCTCACCTACTGGCGGGGCTGCTTCTATTTGGAATACCTGTCCAACCCCGTCAGCGAGCATACGGGCGCCGGGCAGTCATTCATAGTCAAATCAAAAGACGGCATGACCTGGGATAAGCCGCGCGTCAGTTTTCCCGTCATCCGGGTGCCGGCGGGCGAATACCAATGCGCGGACGGCACGACGGTGGAAGTGCCGGAGGGGACCTTCGCCTTCATGCACCAGCGCATGGGCTTTTACCATACCAAAGACGACCGCCTGATTGTCAGCGGCTTTTACGGCCACGCGCCGCACCACGACATCTGCCCCTGGCGCAATTACGGCATCGGCCGGGTGGTGCGCGAGGTGTTTGAGGACGGCGCGATGGGGCCGGTCTATTTTATTCGCTATCTCGATTATTCGGGCTGGACAGAGGATAAACTCCCCTTCCCGTATTACAAACACGCCGCGGACAAGAGTTTCGTCGCCGCCTGCGAGGAACTGCTTGCGGACCGCTTCGTCACCGAGCAGTGGACGGAGGAACACGGGCCGGCGGATACGGCCATCGGGTTGAAAATACCAAAAAAAGAAGACGGGGAAGGCGGGACGGCGCCGAACACCCCGTTTGAATCCGCGAGCAGTTTTTGCTGGTACCATATCGATGAAAACACCGTCGCGGCCCTGTGGAAGCAGGGCAAGGTGGGTATCAGCCGAGACGGCGGCGTCAACTGGGACATCCGCTATGAGCCGACCTTCGCGACCTCCGGCGCGAAATCCTGGGGACAGAAAACCGAAGACGGCCGCTTCGCCATCTGCTACGACAACAGCCTTTCGAGCGAGCACCGCTACCCGCTGGTGGTCGTCACATCCGACGACGGCATCGAATTCAACGATATGGCGTGCGTATTCGGCGAACTGCCGCCCCGCCGCTACGAGGGGATTTATAAGGACTTCGGCCCGCAGTACATCCGCGGCATCTGCGAGGGACATAAGGAATATCCGGCCGGGGCGATGTGGATCTGCCACTCCATCAACAAAGAGGATATCGGGGTCAGCCGCATCCCGCTGCCGGTGCGCCGAAGTGTGGACGAGCACATTCACGACACGTTTGAGGGTTGCGAAGACGGGTATGTCAAAGACTGGAACATCTACTCCACCAAATGGTCGCCGGTGACGCTTGAAAAGGTGAACGGGGAAACCTGCCTGAAAATCGCCGATCAAGACCCCTGTGATTACGCCAGGGCGATGCGGATATTCCCGCGCAGCGCCAAGGTCAGCGTTGTTTTGGAAATCATGGCCGCCCGTTATGAAAAAGACCTGGAAATCGAACTGGCCGACAAAACGGGCGTCCCCGTGTGCAGAGTGTCGCTCGGCGGCGGCTGGCTGAAAGCGCGTTACGGTTCCAATACGGAGAAATGCTGCAAGGTCGAGCCGGAGCCGGTTTGGCATACGCTGGAAATCCGGGCCGACTGCGCGAACAATGTTTATACCGTCCTGTGGGACTCGAAAGTGGCCAAACGGTACGGCTTCGGCCGGCCGGTCCATAAGGCCAACGACGTCGAAAGGCTCATTCTGCGCACCAAACCGAGGCGCTGCCTGCCGAACTTCGAAATCTATCCCGATACGCCGGACATGAAAAACGCCGACGAACCCGAAACGCAGCGGATTTACCTTATCCGCAGCGTTTCGACGAAAAGTTTAGATTAAAGCGCGATGTCTTCGGCGCGATTGTGTGTTATACTGTCAGTGCAAAAGCGGACACGCCGTAAGGTTAACCGCCCGCCATTAAACTGCCGGAGTTGTGCGCATGAAAACCGAGATTCTTTGGTCCCTCTTCGCGGCGGCGGCCGCGCTGGAGTTCGTTTTTGTTCCCTGGTTTCTCAAGGCCATGTGGCCCGAGAAGACACGGAAATCCCTGCTGCTGAAAATGGTCTGCGCGACGCTTTATGTTTGCATGGGTGTTTGCGCTGCCCTGATCAGCGGCAACAAAAGCCTTTTCGCTCAATTCATGCTCGCAGGGCTGATGTTCGGCTGGGTCGGCGACTTCTTCCTGCACGCCGGCAAAAAACTGGTGTTCTTTATCCTGGGGCTTGTCAGTTTCCTGACGGGCCATCTTTGTTACCTTTGCGCCTATATCTCGGCATCCCGCCACCTTTTCCCCGAAAAAAAGGCGGTCAGCCCGGTTTCGTTTGCTATGGTGGCGCTGCTGTTCGCCGCGGGCGCCTTGTTTGCCAGAAGAAAGAAAATGCACTTCGGCAGGCGGCTGGTTCCCGTGATATTGTACGCCCTGACGCTGATGGCTATGCTCGTGCTGGCCTGGGCCCTGGGGCTGAGGATCCTGCTCGCCGGACAGGCCGGCGCCCTGCTGAACAGCCTTGTGCTGGCGGCCGGCGCCCTGTTGTTCTTCATTTCCGATTCGCTTTGGGCGGCCGTCAATTTCACGCGCGACCGCAAAAACCGAGCGCTGAAAAACGCGAACATCATCACCTATTTTGCGGGGCAGATGCTGCTGTCGAGCACCATTCTGCTGATCAAGCCGTAACGGCCGGTCGCCGGAAATGACGCAGCCGCCCCGGCCGGGGCGGCTGCGTTTTTATACGGACTATGGCGGCGCAGAGTCAGGCGGGCCGGTAGTCCCGGCAGGCGTCGATGAAAGCGACGATGTTCTCGACCGGCACCTCGGGTTCGAGGATATGGGTGGGGCTGACCAGCAGGCCTCCCCGCGGCCCGGCGAAGTCCAGGTTCCTGTTTACCGTTTCCCTGACCTGTTCGGGCGTGCCGAACGGCATGAGCGTCTGGGTGCCGAGCGTACCGAAAAAGGAAAGGCGGTCGCCGTAGGCGGTGAAAAGCTCCTCAAAGCTCATGCATTCGGGCTGAACGGGGTTCAGCACGTCCACCCCAACCTCGATGAGGTCTTCGATAAACGGTTTGGCGTAACCGCAGGAATGGTAAATAACGATGATATCCGGCCGTATGTTTTTGGCCGCGTCGATGACCTGTTTAAGCCGCGGTTTGAGAAAACGGCGGTACATCTCCAGGCTGAACATCGGCGCGCGCTGCATGCCGATGTCGTCGCCGAGATACAGGCCGTCGACACCCGCGAGCGCGAAGTTGCGCGCCTGGGCGACGGATATCTGCGTCACGCGGTCGAGGTGATAGTCGGCAAGTTCCTCGTTGAGGGCCATGTCGGTCATGAGCACCTCCATACCGCGCATATTCCACGCTTTTTCCCATACGGTACACTGCATATTACCCATGGCGAACTTTTTTTGTGAGCGGGCTGCGAGGACCATTTTTTTCTGCAGCAGCGTCACCCGTTCGGAAAAACGCGGGTATTCGTAGGCTTTAAGTTCGCGAAGCGTCGTCATACGCTCCATCGGGCAGCGCATTCTGGTCATGTGCATGGCCTGCGGGCTGCCGGGTTCATGCGCGACGCCGAAACAGTCGATGGAGGTGCCTTCGGCAAGCGGGAAATCATAGTATTGCCGGTAGAAACCTTCGGGTTTGGGGTTGGTTTGGCGGCAGCCCGGTATGCTTTGCCAGGCAGGTTCCGGCAGCCGGTAACCGGTGCGCCGCACATAATCCCTCAGTTTCGCCTGAACGGCCGGCGTCACGGAATACTCCGCGGGCATGCGCTCGTAACCCGTCCGCCTGAAAATGCCGGTAAGATTCTCCCTGTCGTCCATGTCCCGCTCCTCTTCGAGCCCGTCTAAGCCCGGACACACGGGCCTGCGTTTTTGTTCAATATAGAGCACCAATGGCCGGGTGTCAACCGGCAGGGAACCGGTTTGAAACATTTTTATATCACGATGTTGACAAAAACCCGCTTATCTACTATTGTATATTTATTGCTTTAGCCATTAAAAGCTTTAAATCGGTAAACCGCGGAGCGCGCCCCTTTCCCGCGGGAAACCGGACCGAAAGGAGGGAGCCGGAATGCTCGGAATGGGTGACGCCCAAATTCTCGCAGTCTATATCCTGTGCATCTTGTCCTCGCTGCTGTGCATCGTCTACGGTATTTTGAAATGGAACAAGGGCGAAGACGCAAGTCCCCAGGAAATCGCCAAAGAAATCGACTGGGAAAAGAAAGAGCTTGAAATCGACGACAAACTCGACGTATAAACAACTGAGAAAGGAGGAGTCCCCTTGACCCTGACCACCACCATTGTCATTGTTGTCTATATCGGCGTCCTGGCGTTTTTGGGCTATCTGGGATATATCAAAACCAAAAACACGCAGGACTACTACCTCGCGGGCCGAAAAGCCAACCCGATTATCATGGCCCTCTCCTACGGTTCGACGTTCATCAGCACCTCCGCCATCGTCGGTTTCGGCGGCACGGCGGGCGTGTTCGGTTTCAGTCTGCTGTGGCTGACTTTTCTGAATATCTTTTTGGGCATCTTCATCGCCTTTGTGTTTTTCGGCAAGCGGACGCGCCGCATCGGCCTGAACACTCAGTCGCACACCTTTGCCGAGCTGCTGGGCAAACGGTACGACTCCAAACTCATCCGCAAATTTGTGGCTGTCGTCATCTTCCTGTTTATGCCCATTTACGCGGCGGCTGTTATGATCGGCGGAGCGAAGTTCCTGGAAGCGGGTTTTCAAAACCTCGATTACAACACCGCTCTGTTCATTTTTGCGGCCATCGTGGCGGCTTACGTGTTTTTCGGCGGGATGAAAACGGTCATGTACTCCGACGCCCTGCAGGGCACGCTGATGCTCGTGGGGATGTCCATCCTGCTCGTTTTCGTCTATGCGAAGCTCGGCGGCGTCACGACGGCGCACCAGAAACTGACCGACCTGTTTAATTCCGCCGCAACCAGAGAGGCTGTCGCCGCGCAGACCGAGAAGTTCCGCGCGGGCGGTTTCCAGGGCTGGACGAGCATGCCCGTTTTCCTTTCCGCCAACTGGCTGACGGTCGTTACGAGCATCGTGCTCGGCGTCGGCATCGGCGTACTCGCGCAGCCGCAGCTGGCGGTGCGTTTCATGACCGTCAAGAGCGACCGTGAAATCAACCGCGCCGTGCCGACGGGCGGTTTCTTCATCCTGATGATGACGGGCGTCGCCTTCACTGTCGGAGCGCTGACCAACGTGTTTTTCTTTGAAAAATACGGCCAGATTTCCGCCGTCTATGCCGGCGGGGCCGACAGCGTCATTCCGAAATTCATCGAAAGCTTTTTACCGGGGTGGTTTTTCCCGATTTTCCTTATCGCGCTGCTGTCGGCCGGGATGTCGACGATGAGCTCGCAGTTCCATACCATCGGCACGGCCATCGGCCGCGACCTGCTGGGCAAAGACGACATGGACCAGAAAAAAGCGATGCTCATCACCCGTATCGGCATGATCATCGCCATCGTCTACACCATCATCCTGGCTTATGCGCTGCCGAAAATATGGAGCGATTCCATCGCCATCAGCACGGGGCTTTTCATGGGGCTTTGCGCCGCCGCCTTCCTGCCGATGTACGTCGGCGCGCTGTATCTGAAAAAACTGACGAAAACCGCCGCCGTTTCCGGCATGATCGCCGGTTTTTCGACGAGCCTGCTGTGGATGATGTTCATCCACACCAAGGAATCGACGGCGATGAAAATCTGCAAACTGCTCTTCGGCAAGGTTTCACTGGCTGAAACGTCGAAATATACGCAGTTCGTCGACCCGATCATTATTGCCCTGAGCATTTCGATTATCGTGACCATCGTCGTGCAGCTGATTGTCAGCAAAAAGAAGCAACTCCCCAAAGAGCACATTGACAAGTGCTTTGAGGGAGTCAAGTAACCGTTACTCAAATTGCTGCCGGCTTGCGCCCGTGACGCAAGCCGGCATTTTTTATCCGATCAGGGCTTCTGTTTGTCCACCCGCCACTCGCCGCTGTAGGCGTTGCGCACCAGGCCGCCCCAGGCGTGGACGACGTACGTCCCCGCGAGCGTGTCGTTGCCCTCGAGGTAACAGGAGAATTTCATCCGTGAGGAGGACGCCGCGTCATAGACGCTGAACTTGATTTCCTTGTCGCTGTATTTCAGTTTGGTTTTGTATTCGTACAGGTTGCCGTCGTCGCCGGTATAACGGATGACGGCGTCATAATTGACTTCATCCTTCGGATCGTGTTTGGTCAGTACCATGGTCATCGGGATGGTCTTGCCGTACAACTGGCTCTCCATCTGCGCAATGAGATTCTGTCTTGCTTCCTCGCGGCTGACGGGTTCGTCGCCGATTTGGGAAAGATAGGACACGACGCCACTGAACCAGTCTGCGATGAGGTTGATGATGTTGCCGGCCTCGGTGACGACAAACTCGCCCTCCCAGGTGCCGCTGAGATCGACGGTCTCGTAGACGACTTTGACGCGCTTGAAGTCGATGTACTGCATTTCCGCATCCCTCATCGCCTGGATATAGAATCCTATGTCATTGACGCCTTTTTCGAGTTTAACCGTATATTTGACGATACCGTCACCGCCGGTGATTTCGGCGGCCTTTTTCAGTTTTGTCTCGTTGTACAGGCTGCTGTACAGGTTGTTGAAAGCGCATTTGACGCGGAAAACGAGTTTTCCGGCATAGTCCGGACCGAGTTCGGAAGTTTTCGCCAGGTCGGTTTCGATGCTTTCCGGGCAGTCAGACCAGGTTTCTTCCCCGGTGTCGGGGTCGACGGCTGTCAGCAGTTCGAGCTTGTATGCCGGGAATAAGTCGTCGCCCGCTTTTTTGTCGAGCATGTTCCGGTATTCCTGCCCGACGGTATCCCAGCTGATCATAGCGCTGACAGCCAGATAGTTGATGCTCGGGTATTTGTAACCCTTGCCCGCCGCAAGGTCGGCCGCGTTGGCGGCGGAGGAGTACGGTTCGAACTTGTTGTTTTTTTCATTGAATACAATTTTGCGGCCCGCGACGCCGGGTTTGTTCGGGTCCGCGACATAGATGATATTGTCCTTGATTTTATAGGCGACGATCGCGTGTCCGCCGGCGATGTTGCCGTCTGCGTCGTAGCGGAATATCGCGACAAACTGAGGGCTCTTTGTCAAGAGCATGCTGTAGGCGAATGAAAAGAAAACCCAGCGGTCGCCTAAAAGATTGAGATTTTCAGCAATTTTATACTGTCTGCTATCCCAGTCGATTTTATTCTGAATGGTCGAAGCGAAACGGTAACCCCATGAATCGTCCTCCCAGAAATCGATGGTGCCCATACCGAAATCGTTGTTGTCGTAACGGCCGTAGAGCCGTCGTTCGGAAGCCGCCTTGTATTTCTCGACGAAATACCACATCTCCGAAATCGACTGACCGGCACAATGGCCGCCGGGCGCGATGAAGGAGCCATAGTTAGTGAACTGCCAGTCGTCGTAACCGGGTTCAAAGCCCGTGTCGACATCGATACCTTCGAGTTCTGACTGCTTGATTTTTGAAACCGCGACATCCGAGAAATGTTCGGTGGCGACCGTGATGCTCTGTGTGGTGAGCTGCACCAGCGGCAGCGCTTCGAGTTCGCCCGTCTTGCGGTCATAATAGAAAGCCATGGCGAACTCGTCGTCTGCGATGCTGATGGGAATGGTCAGTGTCATCACTTCGGCGGAATAAGCATGGCCGTTGTCGATGGTAATCAGCGGGGTGATGGGGTTGAAGTGTTCGCCGAGGTTGTTCTCTTTGATTTCGCGGGACGATATTTTAAACGCCGTTTCTTTTTCATAGGCTTTTCCGGGTACTTGGAGCACGGCCTGGCGGCCGTCTGCCGAGCCGGTGTCAAACGTGATTTCGCCGCCCAGCGAGGTCACTTTTTCGGAGGCCAGTGTCTGCCTTTTGCCGAACTTAAGGTTGCCGCTGTCGCGGTTGGCGAACAGGTAGACGCCGCTGCCGACGAGGATGGCGAACACCAGAAACACGCTCAGGCATCCGACGGCGCCCCTGTGCTTGCGCCGGGGCTTTTTGTACTTTTTCACCTTGCCGCCAACGGCCGGTGGTGGCGTCTGCGGGTAGGGCGTTACAGCCGGCCCGGCATAGGCCGGAGGCGGCGCGGGTTGATAAACGGGTGTCTGCGGCGCAATAACGGGAGCAGTTGGCTGAAGCGGCGCAGGCGGGGTCTGATGGGGCGGCGCCTGCGGCGGTATTGCCGCCACAGCGGCATGAGCGCCGTTGCCGGCAGCTTTTGCGCGGATTGAAGCCGCAACCTGCTCCGGGCTGAGCCATTCGCCGCCCGGAAGGGCGAGCAAATCGCCGGGAACCAGTTTGCCTTCCGCGAGCCAGAGGGTAATTGTGTTTTCGTCATAGGGGCCGTGGCGGCTACCGCCGCGCCAGAGGTACCACTGCATAATGAGGTCTCCTGTCCGCTGATTACAGTTTTGCGTTTGTTTGAAAATTAACATACCCGCAGGAAACTTGTCAAGGCGGCTTCGCGGGGACACACGGCGGGCGTGTTTCCGCCGTTCGCGGCAGGATGAAATATGATATAATGGCTTCGCGGCGCCCGTGTCGGCGCCTATATATCAGCAAAGGCGCCAAACGCCTTGTATCGGAGGAAACGCCATGTTCACCGCTTTACCGAGAACCTTCAAATCGCTTTATACCCTGCTGTTTTCCATCCTGATGGGGGCCGTGTCGGTTCTGGTCAACCCGGCCGCGACGAACGCGGAGATGCCGCAGGCGCCGGACGATTTTACACCCGTCGTCCGCTTCGCGGTCACCAGCGATATTCATATCAAAGAAGAGGAGAACAATGTCGAAACGCGGCGATGGGCGGCGATGATTGATAAAAGTTATGAGCTCGCGCAAAGCGACGCGCAATATCCGTATCTCGACGCCGTCTGCGTAGCGGGCGATTATACCAACAACGGCTCGCCGCTTGAATACGCAAAATTTAAAGCCGTCGCCGATAACCATATCCATACAGGCACAAAGCTCATCACCGCCATCGGCAACCATGAATTCGGTTATGCGGGCGGCGGGGTCTACGCCCTTCACCGGGAAGTCCTCGGCGCAGAGCCGGACGTTCACGAGGTCATCAACGGCTTTCATTTTGTCGCCGTTTCCTACTCGCAAACCGGCGGCGTCTTCGGTTTTGACAAACAGGCCTGGCTGGCACAGCAGCTGAAGCAGGCGAAGAGCGACAAGCCGGATTATCCCATTTTCGTCTTCCAGCACCCGCATCCCTTCGGCACCGTTTACGGCAGCGTTCAGTGGGGCAGCCCGGACCTCAACGGCGTTTACAGCCTTTATCCGCAGGTGGTCAGCTTTTCGGGCCACTCGCATTACGCGATGGGCGACCCGCGCTCGATTTGGCAGGGCTCTTTTACCGCGCTGGGCACCGGAAGCCTGAGTTATATGGAAAACGAAAACGAGTTGGAAGACGGCCAGTTCCCTGAGGGTTACCGCGACGTCGTACAGTTCTATATCGTGGAAGCCGACGCGAACGGCAGCGTGCGTATCCGCTGCTATGACCTTACGGCGGACTGCTGGTTCGGCGAAACATATTTTATTGAAAAGCCGGCGGATAAAAACGGCTTCGCCTACACCTACGCCAACCGCATGAGAGCCGATCAGCCGCCCATTTTTGCCGGCGGCGCCGCGCTGACGGTTGCCAAAGGGGCTGACGGGTCTTATTCGGTCGGTTTCCCCGCGGCGTCCGACCGCTTTGTCGTGCACGACTATAAAATCAAGGTGACGTCGGGCGCGAAAACGGTCTTTTCACAAAGCATTTTGTCGGGTTATTACATCCACCCGTCGCCGGCGGATTACACGGTGGATATCGGGCCGCTCGAAACGGGCAAAGAATACCGGGTGACGGTTATGGCGGCCAACGCCTACGCGGAGTTGTCCAAACCGCTGACGCTGGCCTTTGCCGCCCAGTAAAACCGCTCAAAACAGCGGCAGCCCCGCCGGGATGCAGGGCTGCCGTTATTTTTGTTCGGGTTAACCGTTCGTCACGGCGCTGACAACACCGGAATAGTCGCCGTAAACCACCGTTCTGCCGAAGGGGGCGTATGCCCTGACTTTATAGTAATAAGGGACTCCCGTTGCGACGGGCGCGTGGATAAAGGTTGTGTCGGCGGAATTGTTGAGCAGCGTAAAGGCGCCGCCCTCACTGCTTGAAACATAGATTTCGTACCCGCTGGCCCCGTCGACGGCCGGCCAGGAGATTTCAATCGCATCGGCGGTCACGGGGACGGCAGCCGGAACAGGGGCGGATGGCACGGGCCTGGCTTGCGCGGCAGCGCTCGACGGGCCGTAGATATTCTCGTTTTTATCAGTCGTGAAATAGGCTTTGACTTTGTAGTTGTAGATGCTGCCCGTCGTCAGGCCTGTGTCGGTATAGGTTGTTTCGGACGTGGAAGCGATGTCGTTATAAAGGATCCCGAGGAAGCCCGCCCGGTAGACGGTATAGCCCGTCGCGCCTTCAACGGCGTCCCAGGTGACCGTCACACTGCCGGCACCGGCGGAAACGGCTGTGACGGCAACGGGCGCGGCGGGAACCGGTTTGACCGAGACCGGCGGGCAGGCGGCGCTGACGGCGCTGCCGTAGAGGGTTGTGACGGCATACGAGCGGATTCTGAAGTAGTAGGTGACGCCTGTGTCCAATGGGCTGAAAGTCGCCACGGTATCTTTGATATAATTTTGTACCAGCGTGTAAGGGCCGTCTTTCGCCGTCGCGTAATAGGCGATGTAGCCGTCGGCTCCTTTGACGGAATCCCAGGTCAGTTTCACCCGGTTATAGCCGAGCGACACCGCCTTGAGCGACTGGGGAACCTGGGGCACGACCTTGACGCCGGCGGTCGCGGATGCGGGGCTGTATTCGTTCTTGCCGTTATAGGGCGCGTAGGCGAACACTTTGTAGTAATAAACCTGGCCCGTCGCCAGCGGGATATCGACAAAATCACCCGACGCCGTGGTGCCGACTCTCGCAAAGCCCCAGGTTTTTGTCAGGCTGCGGTAGACGGCATAACCTTTGGCTCCGGGAACCGGGTCCCACGAAAGCCTGGCGGAGTTGTACTGCGAAGGCGCTGCCTTGAAATTGCCCGGAGCGGCCAGTTTGAGCGTGCAGTAAACAGGCGGCGAAACCTTGCCGTAAACATTACCGCCGCCCGAAGCGGTATAGGCGGCGATTTTATAAAAATAGGTGTTGCCTTTGGTCAGTCCGGTGTCGGTATAGCTGAGCCCTTTGACGGCCGCAAGGCGCGCAAAAGCGTTTTTTGCCGGGTTGTAACGGTAGATGACATATCCGGTCGCGTTGGCGGAGGCGTTCCATGTCAGCCGGACACTGGTGAACGAGGCGAACGCAGCCTTGAAACCGGACGGTGCGGCAGGCGCCGCGACGGCCGATGCGCCGATAAAAATTCCGCCGGGTGTGGCGCGGGCAAATCCCCGGGCGGCAGCGCCGCCGAAAAGAACAGCCAGCGCAAGCGCGGCCGCGAGAAGCTTTTTGATGAATGTTCGATTCATAACGAGCCCTCCGAGTTTGACAATATGGACCGGATGGTTATCATTGTATCAAACGGCGCCATGGCAGTCAACCGAGCCAGGCGCCGCGGGCGGAAGCGACGGAGGCCGGAAAATGGGATTTTTCAAAAAAACAGCGCCGGAGGAAAAAGCGGAGCGGGTGGTGCCCAACCGCGAGCTGGTCCGGCTTTCGGCAGCGTTTCACGGCCAGGAACTGATCTACGCGATGGTGTCGACCTGGCTGATGTACTACTGCACCGACGTGCTATATCTCGGGGCCGGCATCGTCGGGACGATCATCGGCATCTGCCGCGTATGGGACGCCGTCAACGACCCGCTTGCGGGCGCCGTCGTCGACAGGCACCGCTTCAAAAGCGGCGAGAAACTGCGCCCGCTTCTGAAAATCCTGCCTCTTCCGCTCGGGTTGAGTTCGATGCTGATTTTTTTCAATTTCGGCTTCGCCTCGAAAACCGCCGCGTTCGCCTATGTCTTCATTTTTTATCTGATCTGGGATATCCTGTATTCCTTTCACGACCTGGCGCTTTACGGCATGACCAGCGTGATGTCCCCCCATTCGACGGAACGCGGCAGAATCGTCCAGTGGATTACCATCGCCGGAGGAACCGGTTTTATTCTGCCCGGTTTTCTGCTGCAGCCGGCCATCGACAACAGCGCGCGGCTGGGCCTGACGCAGTCGCAGGTATTTGCCGTCTTCGGCGTTTTGTGCGGGCTCGGCGGGGGCCTGCTGACGTTTTTCGCCTACGCGGCCAGGGAACGGACGCCGTCGCCGCCGCCCGAGGGTTCTTTGCGGGAAAGCCTGCATCTGGTCAAAGAGAACCGGATCATGCTGCTGCTGATTCTCGCCAATATCCTTAATTCCCTGAGCATCACCGTCCCGCCGCAATATTTTTTCAAATATATGGTGGAAGTCGAGATCTTTGGCCGGACCGTCAAGGGTTTGACCATGATGTCCGTTTCTCAGGTTCTGCTGGGGATCCCGACCGCCGGCGCGTTGTTCTTCGCCACAAAGGCGGCGAAAAAACTCGGCGGGATGAAAAACGTGCTCGTGCTCGCCAGTTTGGTCAACATCATTTTCCGTGCCGCGGCATACCTCATCGGATACGAGGGCAACCGTTTTTGGATCGTCATCGGCATGATGTCGGTCGCGAGCGTCCCGCTTAATATGATGGCAATCGCGACGACAACCCTGTGGGGCGACTCAATTGACTATGTCGAATGGAAAACAGGCCGCCGTACGGAAGGCATCTCTTTCTCGCTTCAGAACTTCAAGAATAAGATTACGGGCGCGCTTTCTACCATAATAGCCGGCTTTGTGCTCGAACTGCTGCGTTTTGACGCGTCGAAATATGAGCTCGGCCGGTCGCAAAGCGACGCTTTCAACAAATGGATATGGCCGGTTTTCATGCTCGGGCCCGCCATCGGCTCGCTGCTGTATCTTCTCCCCGTCCTCGCGCTGAAATATCCGCGTTCGATGCAGCTGCGCGTCGAGAAAGACCTTGCCCTGCGGCGGGAACAAAATGCCGCGCGCAAAGCCTCCGAAAACCCGTACAACGCTTCCGCAGGGACCGATTCATGGGACGGTTGAAAAGACTTTGTCTATTATCACAAGATTTTTTCTGTGAATAACCGAACCGCTCTTTGTGAAAATTCCATAAAATTACGCCTTGTTAGTAACGTTATTCGAAATATTTTTTGATGGTTTCGTGATTTTTTTTGAGAAAAGGCTTGCATTAGCAAATAAAATTGGTTATTATGTACACATTAACACTGGCATAATATCCAACAAGTGCCGGTAACCGTTGCGGAAGGCCGGTTTCATCCGGGCGGTAAGTCCGAGCAACCGCCGCCACAATGAGAAGGGTAAGGAGTATACGACATGTCGAACAGACTTTTTCAGAGCGTCATCCATCAAATGCGCGATGCCGTCGGGCTTACGCTGGGCGTCATCGACGAGGAAGGCACCGTCATCTCCTGCAGCGATTTGGGCAGGATCGGCGAAGTCATCGAGACGGGGCCGGATTTCTTCACCAGAAACGAGAGTTTCACCGCAGGCGGAATGACTTTCCGCGCGTTCGGCTCGCCCATGCACGCGGAATACGCCGTTTTTGTCGAAGGCGAGGACGACTTCGCCCGCCGCTGCGCCGAAGTCAGCTGCGTCGCGCTCAACTCCATCAAACAGTTGTACGACGAGAAGTTCGACCGCAGCAACTTCGTCAAAAACATCATCCTCGACAACATCCTGCCCGGCGACATTTACCTCAAGTCGCGCGAGCTGCGTTTCAACAACGACGTATCGCGCGTGGTGCTCCTTATCCGCATCACCGACCGCAATGACGTTTCGGCGCCCGACGTGGTGCAGAACCTCTTCCCCGATAAAAAGAAAGATTATGTTATCAGCATCAACGAGACGGATATCGTGCTGGTCAAGGAGGTCCGGCCGAACATCGATTCGACCGACCTCGAAAAACTCGCGCGCTCGATCTGCGACGCGCTGAACACCGAACTGTACACCCACGCCATCGTCGGCATCGGCAAGATCGTGTCGGAAACCAAGGATCTCGCCTATTCCTTCAAAGAAGCGCAGGTGGCCCTGGAGGTCGGCAAGGTTTTCGACCGGGAAAAAACGATCATCAGCTACAACAAGCTCGGTATCGCCCGCCTGATTTACCAGCTGCCGACGACGCTGTGCGATATGTTTCTGCGCGAGGTGTTCAAGCGCGGCTCCATCGAAAGCCTCGACCAGGAAACGCTGTTCACCATCCAAAAATTCTTCGAAAACAACCTCAACGTGTCGGAAACGTCCCGCAAACTTTTCGTGCACCGCAACACTCTGGTCTACCGCCTGGAAAAAATCAAAAAGCTGACCGGCCTCGACCTGCGCGAGTTCGACGACGCCATCGTATTCAAAGTGGCGCTGATGGTCAAGAAATACCTCGACGCGAAACCTGTCCGCTACTAACAGTTTTCATTCATATATTACAAATGTATCAAAAAACTTAATAAAACCTTAAGAAACGGGCAAGCATTTTATAAGAATTTCGGTTTATACTGGAACCGTACGCTTTAATTAAACCGAAATCGAGGAATCCCCCGCATGATTGAATTCATCAACGTCACCAAGAAATACCCGAACGGCACCGTCGCGCTGAGAGACGTCAGCCTGAAAATCGACCCCGGCGAGTTTGTTTTCGTGGTAGGCGCCTCCGGCGCCGGGAAAAGCACCTTTTTAAAACTGATTATCCGCGAAGAGGTCTCCAGCAGCGGAATCATCAAAATCAATAAATACAATCTCAACACCCTTTCGAAGCGCGAAATCCCGTATTTCAGGCGCACGATGGGTGTTGTCTTTCAGGATTTCCGCCTGATTCCGTCGATGAACGTGTACGACAACGTGGCTTTTGCCATGAGAGTCATCGGCGCAAAGGAAAAGGACATCCGCAAACGCGTGACCTATGTCATCAGCCTGGTCGGCCTGTCTTCCAAGGCGCGGTGCATGCCCAACGAGCTGTCGGGCGGCGAACAGCAGCGCGTCTCGCTGGCGCGGGCTTTGGCCAACAACGCCAATCTGATTATCGCCGACGAGCCCACCGGCAACGTCGACCCGCAGATGTCCAAAGAAATCGTCGACCTGTTTATGCGGCTCAACGAGGGCGGCGCCACGGTGGTCATGGTCACCCATGAACATTCACTGGTACGCTGCTACGACAAACGCGTCATTATCCTCGAAAACGGCAGCGTCGTTTCCGACGGTATCCCCGCCCGTTTAGCACCAAGCGAGCCGGCGAAACCGCCGGCGGTTGAAGAAACGCCCGGCCCGCATCCGAAACCCTATCTGCCAAGGCGGCAAGGTACGGAGATTACGGACATTCCCGTGGCCGACCTTCTCGCGGGCTCCGGAAAGGACGGTGGGCGCTGATGGGCAACAGCCTCGGCTATCTGACCCGCGAGGGCCTGCGCAACGTCCTGCACAACCGGCTGATGAGCCTGGCCTCGATATCGGTGCTGTTCAGCTGCCTGGTCATGATCGGTTCCGCTTTTCTGGTTTTTGCCAACCTCAATGCGATGATCGGCAGCATCGAAGCGCAAAACGTCATCATGGTTTTTGTCAAAGACACTTCGACCACCAAGCAGACCGAGCAGCTGGGCGTCGAAATCAGAGCCCTGCTCAACGTCGAAAGCTGCGTGTTCGTGCCGAAAGAGGAAGCTTTCCAGCAGCAGATTGACCAGCTGGGCAGCGCGGCGGAACTTTTCGAGGGCATTGACAATCCCCTGCCGGACGCCTATAAGGTAACCGTCGCGGATATGAACAACTTCCAGACGACCGTCAAGAACATCGAACAGCTCGACAACGTGCTGCGCGTGCGTGAAAACAGCGACCTCGCCTCGAAACTCGCTTCGCTGAAAAGCGCGGCCACCTACATCAGTATCGGCGTCATCGCGCTGCTGCTGATCGTATCGCTGTTCATCATCTCCAACACCATCCGCGTCACGATGTTCAGCCGCCGCCTTGAAATCCGCATTATGAAGAGCGTCGGGGCGACGAGCTGGTTTATCCGATGGCCGTTTATGCTCGAAGGCATGATTCTGGGCGTTTTGGCCGGCCTGCTGGCCGAGCTGGCCGTTTGGGGTGTCTACGAGGCGGTGTCCCGCTCGTTGAAAGGACTGCTTTCCACCCTCGGCAGGAGCGGCGCCCTGCCGTTTTCGGACTACTGGCATATTCTGCTGGCGGGTTTCCTGATTATCGGTTTCCTCGCCGGCGCGGTCGGAAGCCTGTTTTCGATGGGCAAATACCTTAAAGAACAGGAGTGTGCGGGAATTGATGAAGAATAATGTGTCTGCCTTCGTCAAAGCGGTGTCGCTGGCCGTCTGCGCGGCTCTGATCCTTTCCGCCTCGGCGGTGTTCCGCGCGCAAGCCGAAAAAACGCTCGACCAGATGCAGAGCGAGCTCGATTCCATCAACGCCGCCCTGAGCCAGAAACAGGACGATTACGACTCGCTTAACGCGCAAATCGGCGAACAGAAGTCCAGGCTTGGCGCGCTCAACAGCCAAATCAGCAACATGGACGCGCAGCTCGATTCTTTGAACGCGAAAATAAGGATCCTAAACGGCCAGCTGCTCGAACTCAACAAACAGATTGAAAAACTCGAAAGCGAGATTAACGTCCTCAACGACAGGATTCAGCAGGCCCTCGACCAGATCGCCGAGAAAGAGCGGCAGATCGAGGCGACCAAGCAGCTGCTTCTCGAGCGGCTGCGCGCCACGTACATCGCGGGCAATTCCACCGAGCTCGAGGTGCTGCTGAGTTCCAACGACCTTTCATCCTTTTTAACCAGGAGCGAACTGCTGCAGCGCGTCGCGGAAAACGACGACAGGCTCATCCGCCAACTGGAGAAAGAACAAAAGGAGCTGTCCGAGCTGACCAGGGCGCTTGCCGCCGACAAGGCGGAACTGGTCGCAAAAAAGGAAAAAGTGGAGCAGGAGAGAACCTCCGTCATCGTCAAACAGAGCGAATTGCAGACCAGCGCCGACGCGGTACATAAAAAGCAGAACGAAATCGAGGCCAAGCGCAACGAAGTCAATAAAATCCTCGCCACACTGGATACCAACTCAGAAGAATACCGCCGGCAGATCGCTTTTTATGAAAGCCAGCGGGAAAAGGCGGACAGCGCCATCGAGGCCTATATCCGCGCCCACGCGACCACGACCGTGCCCTCGACAAACGAGGACGGCGGCACCGCGCCGCAAACGGGCGACGGCATGGCATGGCCGGTGCCTTACAATAACTGTTATATCTCGTCCTATTTCGGTTACCGCGACCTCTACAATACCGGAAATTACCGTTTGCACAAAGGCATCGACATCTGCGTCAGCGGCGGCAGCAACGGCAAAAAAATCGTCGCGGCGGATGGAGGCACCGTCATGATTGCCGGCTATCACAGCAGTTACGGCAACTACGTCACCATCGACCACGGCAACGGGCTCGTGACGCTGTATGCCCACGCGAGTGTGCTGACGGTTTCCGCCGGCGACCATGTCGAAAAAGGGCAGAAAATCGCCGAAATCGGTTCCACGGGCGACTCCACGGGACCGCACCTGCATTTCGGCGTCTACGACAACGCGTCGGGGCAGTTCGTCAATCCTCTCAACTATGTTTCCATGCCCTGATAAAACGAACGGGAGCTGCTTATGAATAAAAAAATCTCCGTGGGGCTGGCGCTGTTCTTCGCAATCGTGACGGCGGCGGCAACTTTCGCGCTGACGATGTCCTTTGCCAAAAACATGTTTAACGATATGATCGCGGGTCTTTCCGAACGAAAGGTCATCAACGAAACCGTCGACGAAATCGGACAGCTTATCCGCGAACATTATTACGGAAAAATCGACGAGACAACGCTCAACGAGCATATCGCTTCGGGTTATGTGGAGGGGCTCGACGACAACGGCAGCGTCTATATGACCGCCGAGGAATACGCGCAGTATCAGTTGCGGCTGGCAGGCAAACTCCCGGGTATCGGCATTACGGCCGCCTATGACAGCGCCGCGCAGGCTCTGCGCGTCACGGGCGTGCTGCCCGGTTCCCCCGCCCTGAACGCCGGCTTGGCGCAGGGAGACCTGATTACGGCCATCGACGGAAAAAAAGTCAACGAAAAAAACGCCGGGCAGTTGTTCGGGGAATTGGAAGGGCGAAAATTAACCAGCGTGGACGTCACCTACACCCGGGGGGACAAGCGCAACACGGTGCAGGTCACGCGCGGTTATTCCGCCGGCACGGTGACCTATCAGATGCTGGACGGCGCGACCGGCTACATCAAAATCCTCGCTTTTTACGAAAATACGGCAAAACAGCTCAAAGAAGCGGTCGAGGACCTTGAAAAACAAGGCGCCGCAACCCTGGTCATCGACGTGCGCTCGGCGGAATCCGGCAGCATCGACAGCGCCGTCGCCGCCCTGGACGTTTTTGTGCCGGCCGCGACCGGCGGCATACCCGCCGCGAAGGCGGTCGACGCCGGCGGGAAGGATATCGCCACCTTTGTGACAGATTCCGACGAGACCGCCCTGCCGATAGCCCTGCTCGTCAACGGAAATACCGCCGGAGGCGCGGAACTGTTCGCCGCCGATTTGAGGGATTTCGGCAAGGCGTATCTGATCGGCGTCGATACGGCGGGCTCGGGTAAACTGCAGCAGACGTTCGAACTCCGCGACGGCGGCGCCGTCAGGCTTTCGGTCGGCTTGATTATCACTTATTCTGGCGGTTCTTTCGACTCAACCGGGCTGAGGCCGGATACCGTGGCGGCGTCATCACAGGACCCGGCGCTGACTCCCGTCGGAGAAGACGAGCAGGTTCAAGCGGCAATCGAGTATTTCAGCCGTGGGAGTTGACTGAAATGAAAAATGTCGATCTGATCGTACCCTGCTATAACGAGGCGGAAGTGCTCGAACTGTTTTATGCGGAGGCGTCAAAGACAGCCGACGCCTGCAAGCAGTACGCTTTCCGCTTCATATTTGTCGACGACGGCAGCCGCGACGCCACGCTGGACGTCATCCTGAAACTTGCGCAGCGCGACCCTGCGCGGGTCAAATACATCTCCTTCTCGCGCAATTTCGGCAAGGAGGCGGCCATGCTCGCCGGCATGAAATATTCTTCCGGCGACTATGTCGGCATCATCGACGCCGATTTGCAGCATTCGCCGGATCTGATTGCAGATATGCTCGCGGCGCTGGAAGAAGGTTACGATGTCGCGGCGGCGCGGCGGGTCGACCGGAAAGGCGAAAAAAGTACCGTCAGCGCCTTTTCAAGGCTCTTCTATAGAATCAGCGATAAAATGGTCGACGTCAAAATCGAACAGGGCGCACAGGACTTCCGGCTGATGCGGCGCAAAGTGGTCGACGCGATTATTTCGCTGCCGGAATACAGCCGTTTCTCCAAAGGTATTTTCAGCTGGGTGGGTTTTAAAACCAAATGGTTTGAACATGCCAACCGCGAACGCGCCGCCGGCAAGACAAAATGGAGCTTTTTCAAACTGATGAAATACGCCCTCGACGGCATCATCGCGTTTTCCGCCGTTCCTCTGAAAATCGCTTTGCTGACCGGGATGGCTTTCAGCGGCATAGGTATCGCCTACGCGCTTTACATCGTCATACGCACGCTGATTTACGGGCCCGACGAACCGGGCTATCCCTCCATCATCACGGCGATATTCATCATCGGGGGGCTGATCCTGTTTTCGCTGGGCATCATCGGCGAATATCTGGCGAGGATATACCTCGAAGTCAAGCACCGGCCGGTTTATATCATCAGCCAAACCAATATTGAGCCCGGCACTGCTGCCCCGCAGGGCGGCTGAGCCGCGGTTTAAGCCCGCAAAAAAGGGCGCGTTGCAAAACGATAATGTTTTGCAGCGCGCTTTTTTCACTTGGTATGGCGGAAATGTGCGTTAGCACAAGCTATTCAAGTTAAGAATTGTGGAAAACTACAGACGCAAAGCGGGCCT
>JAKJCA010000082.1 GCA_022706685.1 Bacillota bacterium | reverse complement strand
TACGCCATATAGGCGCTAAAATGGCATAAAATAGGGTCGTATGGGGGCTCAATCTCGAAAATAGTATCGTTTTGCTGCTTCAAGGTTCAAATGGGTTCTTTAATCAGCGGTTCCCTATATTCTTCTTGGCTCATCGGGCTGCCTCCTTGTGCTTTGTTCGTGTCGTAACCAACAGTTTACAAGAAGTCGCTCCGTTGAGCTATTCTCTTTCTTCAACCGGGGCAGTTGATATTACAATCCGCGAAGAATAATCCGTAAAATACGGAAAAATGATTGAAATATGATAAATGTTGGTATATAATCAGCAATGTATAATAATTCGGGAAATATGACCCGTCACGACGCGGGTTTTTCATGGCAAATGACGGAGGTGTTTTCTTTGAAACAAACAGGCAAATACGTCCTCTCGGCCCTTGTTGTGCTTTTAGCCGGCGTGATGGCTTTCCAGGCCGTCGCCTTGTCCCCCGGAGGGCTCTCGGGCAGCAGAGTCGCCGCGGCTTGCGCGCCGGGTACCGTGGTGGTGAAAACCGTATCCAGACAGGCCAAGGTTTCCGCACCGGTGCAGGAAACAGTCAAAACCCGGACCGGCGTTGTCCCGGCGGCCCAAAAACCGGCGGCCCCTGCCGCCGCCCCTTCCGCCGCGCCCGGCGGAGCGGCCGTACAGGCGATGGGCGACATAACGCCTTTCGGTACTGAGATTATTCCCGGTGTTTACTACAACGAAGAAGACCAGATGATACAGGGTCCCAACGGAGCCGGCATGATTTACCTCGGCTATGACTACGATATCACCAACGGGGTTTTCTGCACATCGATGTACCCCTGGCAGCGCAACTTCGGTTTCATGAAGATTTACGACAGCGCCTCTCCGATCATTACGATAATTTACGACACAATGCGCATCAAGTTCGATTATAACGGTCTGAACTGGATGATCCAGTTCTGGAAAGGCCAGTACGGCATCACCTCCGGCGCAGAGGTCGGTATTTACACCAAAGAGCCGGATTCTCCCACGCCCCTTTTCTATGACTGCGCAAGCGACGAAAACAGGCTTGTGATGTCGATGAACGTGTACAAAGACGGCCAGTTCTATTTCAAACGCGACGAACAGCTCCACTGGTGGCTGACAGGTTTCGTCATGGGTGAAATCATCAGTTACAAGCGCCTTTCCATGGATGCGACAATCACCATGAAAGACGAAGAGATGCGCGACGCGTTTGTCACCGCGCTTGAAGCGAAAGGCTATACCGTCGGCCTCGACTGCCGTGTCAACGGGCTTAAAGTCACCGTTGACTGGTAAACAGCTGAACAAGGCGAACCGCAGCGCGCATGCTCTGCGGTTCTTTTTTTCAGCCGGATTTACGGCAAACCCCGGCGCAGGATCCGTCTGATTGCTGTCTTGAATACATCATTAAAAAGGAGCATCGAATATGGCGGTTTCATCTTCATGGAAACAGGCTGATTTCAGCCGCGGTTTCGCGCCGGCAGCACACAGTGTTTGCGCTTTCGGCATTCCCGGCGAGGTCCTCGAGGCGCGCAGATTGGCCGGCAGAAGCGAATATGCCGAAACAGGGGATATTGTTATTCAAGCGATATGCGAAACGAGCAGGCGTACCCGCTATATCGATAAGACGCGCATGCTCAGCGATGAAAAAACCTTGATCGCTTGCGACCAAACAGACCGAGGGGCAGCGATAACCATCCGTTATGCGCATAACCGCGGGCTGTTCTACGCGCTGCTGGAAGTGGACCGCCTGCTGGAAGAGGGCCTTCTGCCGCGGGGCGAGGCGGAGCATTATCCATTGTTCGGCGTGCGCGGCTATATCGAAGGATTCTACGGGCGGCCTTGGAGTTTTGAGCAGAAAAAAGGAATGCTGGCTTTCGCGGCCTCGCGGCGGATGAATACCCATTATTATGCGCCTAAAGACGATCCCTATCACCGCGACTTGTGGAGGGAATTATATCCGCCGGAGGAACTGTCGCGGCTGGCGCAGTTGGCCTCTTTGGCCGCGAAACTATTCGTCGATTTTCATTACTGCATCGCGCCCGGCCTCAACATCCGCTATTCCGACCCTGCCGAGTTGGAGGCGCTTATGTCGAAAATAAGGCAGATTTACGGCGCGGGGGTCAGGAATTTCGGGCTGCTGCTTGATGACATCGGCGAAGAACTCGCCTTTGAGGAGGACCGTGCGGCTTTCGGCGAAACAATCGATGCCCATTGCGACCTGGCTTGCCGTTTTTATGAAGCGCTGAAAAACCTTGACAGCGGGATAGTTCTCACGGTCTGCCCGATGCAGTATTTCGGCAAAGGGGACGAGTATTATATTTCATCGCTCGGGCGGTCGCTGCCGCCGGAAGTCCGTGTTTTCTGGACCGGCCGGGATATTTGCTCGAGGGAATTGACTTCGCAGCAGGCGGCGCACTTTACGCGGCATACGCTGCACCGCCCCCTGTATTGGGACAATTATCCTGTCAACGATGCGGAAATGTACAACGAGATGCATCTGGGTCCGCTCATCGGCAGAGACCCTGATTTATACCGTTACGCGCAAGGGCTTATCGCCAACTGCATGGAATACTGCGAGTGCTCCAAAATCCCACTGACAACCATTGCCGACTATTTGTGGGACAGCGAAGGTTATGACCCGGAAACCTCATGGGCGTATGCGATCGAACAGGCGGTCGGCAAACAGGACGCCGCGGCATTTGCCGTATTCGCCGACCACCTTCGCACTTCCTGCCTGCTGGACAACAACTCTCCCTCGATGCAGAAAGTGTTCGCCTCGGTGGCGCAGTCCTTCCGCGCCGGGAATATCGGCGCGGCGCTCGCAGGCGTGTCTTCCTATATCGAAGCGACAGCCCAATGCGTGCAATGGATCAAAAAGGACAGCGCGCTGAACCGCGAGCTGTCCAAGTGGTCGGAAAAATTCTTGGTTTTCAGCGATATTGTCGCCAAACTGCCCGAAGCCGCGCTTTCCGGCGAGAAAAGCGATATCGACGAACTGCTGGCGCTCATCGACGCCTACGAGGCGAAACCGGCTGTCTTGACCAAATTCAATATCCGTCAGGAACTCGGCGGCTTCCTCGGCCTGTCTTAAACAATAGAAACGCGGCGGTTTTTTGTCATAATCGGCCGCCCATCTTATATCTCTTCGGGCAAACGCCAGACGCTCTGCATGATGACAGCGCTCTCATGCCGCGACGGCCGCTGATAGTAAACGCTCAGCAGGGAGCCGTCGAGCAACTCGACCGTGCAGGGGTAGCCGAGGTCTTTCGACGGGCCGTCGCCGCGCAGTATATAATCAGCGCTCCAGGTTTTACCAAAGTCCCTGCTGAACATCGCCCGTTGGCCGAACGGTTCCAGACGGCAGCCGAAAGTGCATATCAGCACGCCGCTGCTGTGCACCAGCAGGTGCCCGGGCGCCCCGCCGTCAGGCCCGATACGGTGCGGTACGGTAAAACTGCGCCCGCCGTCGTATGACTCGCACTGGTAAAGCGTGAAAATATCCGGCGACTGCACGCGAATGCAGACAACAATGCTGCCGTCCGGCATGACCGCCGCATGAGGCTCGCAGCCCAGCGCGGGGCTGCCGGGCGCATCTATCTGCGCGATTTCAGAGAGGATTTGAAAATCGTCGTTTTCGTCCAGGACGCAGCAAAACAACCTCTCGCCCTGGGTTCGCCCGCGGTAATCCCGGCCGACATACAGCACTTCCGAACCCCTAACACAAGGCCCGTGGATGGAGGTGACGGGAGAGCGCTTGACGGGGCCGAACGTATAACCGCCGTCACGGCTGATGACATAGGTTGAGCCGAGGAAACGGCTTTCGGCTTTTTCTGCGTCGAAGGATTTCAGATAACCGTCGATAAGCGCGGCGTAAGGATAACCGGCGCCTTTATTTTCAAGCCTCTCGCGCTGGAAACACACGGTGTTGTTGAAAGAGGTCACCATGACCCTGTTTTCACCGATGACGCTGATGCCACAATCCCTGTCGTCGAGCGGGGTGTCAATGATTACCGCGGGCGCGGTCCAGGTAGCGCCTTCGTCGCGGCTGTAACAGATGATACCTTTTCCGAACGGGCAGATATGATCCAAACGGAAACCCGAGGCGACCGCCGCGAGGGTGCCGTCAGGCAGTCGGGTGACGGAAGGCCAGCCGAAATAGTTGAAAATACTGTGCTCATTGGCGCAAACGACGCTGTTAGTGACTCGAATAACGGCGGGCATAACGATTGCTCCTTTAATAAAGGCCGGACCGCATATCCTCGAGGACGGAGGCAAGCGGAGCCGAACCCAGCATTTCGTACAGGCGGGCAATAAGCGCCGTTTGGGCAGAATGTGCCATGCCGGCATATTTTTCGACAGCCGCCTGCGCGCCTTGTTCCGCGGCCGTACCGGCCACCTCGCCCGATGCCGGGTCATCCGCGGGGCAGAACCGCAACGCCGCCGCAATGGCCAGCGACAAATACAATCCATTGCCGCCGTGCGCGACGATATAGGCCAGCGCTCCTGCAAGACGGTCCGACGGAGACAATTTTCTGCGCGTGTCTCTGCCGACGCGTAAAACCGTGTCGCCAAGTAGACGGTTCCCGTAACGTGAGATCAGGTTTTCCGCAAAAGCGTCCAGGCCTTCCGCGGCAGGACCGAACTCGGCCTTCAAGGCGCCGGCCGATTCATCCAGTGCGCGCCTTACGGCGTCCCGTATCAGGGGATCTCCGGCCGCGTCGCACAGCAGAAGGTAGCCGCGCAGAAAACCGAGATAGGCAGTCATCGCATGGCTCATGTTGTGCATGTAAATCTTGCGGTAGATATAAAAATCAAAAGGGCTGAACGGTTCGACGCCTGCCACAGGCGGAAGAGCCCCTTTGATGTTCGCGGCGTCAACGGGCAGCGTGTTGAAATCTTCGGCCGTAATCCGCGTCAGCATTCCCGGGGCGCAGGAAGGGGAAGAAGTGACCATTCTTTCGACGGACGCTTCGAGAAAGCCGATATGCGTGTCGAAAAAGGCGGTTTCTTTCGCTGTGAGCAATTCTTTGACGAGTGTTTCCATATACCGGTCCGCACCGATTTTATTTTCACACAGAATGATGTTGAGCGGCTCGGGCCGGCTTCGCATCCTCTCACGGATACCCGCTGCCAGCATAGGAACGATTGCGGGCAGCGCGTTGACGCCGACCGCCGTCGCGGCGATATCCGCACAGGCGAGTTCCTGCGAACATAAGGCGGTGTTCTTCACGTCGACCGCGCGGACGCCGCCGATACGCCGCGTTTCACCGGCTTCGGCGGTAGCGAGCGTGATTTCGTAATATCCGGCCTTGTTGAGGCAGTCCACCGTGTTGCGGTCGACATCGATGAAAACGATTTCATAGCCGGAATCATACAGCAGCTGGCCGATAAAGCCTCTGCCGATATTGCCGGCGCCGAAGACAACGGCTTTTATGTGCTGTTCGGTAATGCCCAAATTCACTCCTTGATAATATTTTGTTCTTCCCAGCCGTTGTCGATGCGTTCAATCAGCCGTTCGAAAGTCGGCAATCCGCTGAACACGTCGTACGCCTCGACGCGGCAGGCGCCGGCAGCCGCTGCGCAGGCAAGGCAGCGGTGCGGCGGGAGGCCGTCAGTAAAACCTTTGAGGAACCCCGCTATGCTGGCGTCGCCCGCGCCGCAAGCCGACAACAGGCGGGAAGGCTTGTAACTTGGCTTGAAGATTTCAAGGTCTTCCCAGCCGTCGAAAAGGGGACCGGCTTGTGACAGGACACCGCGTCCTGCTGTTTTTAACAGAATGCCGGCTTCGCCGCATTTCAGCAGAATAATTTTCGCTCCCATCGTCAGCAGCTTTGCAGCCAGAGGCAGCAGGTCGCGCGAAAGCGAAAGATGGCGGCTGATATCTTCTCCGTGGCTTTTACCGAGCAGTCTATGGTAGGTTTCGGGGTCGACCATCGAACAAATCTCTTCAAAACTCGGCGCAAAAATGTCCGTCAGCGGCAGCACTCTCCGAACAATGTCCGCCCAGTCGGCTTTCGCGGCATCGGAGTCCGGATCGACGTAGGCCATATCCAGCGAGGTCGGGGTGCCGGCTGCCTTAACCGCGCCGAAAATGCGCAGCAATTCGCGTCCGCCGTTTTCATACATGCTGCGCATCAGCGGCGGATAACCGAAATGAAACACCGCCGCGCCGCGGACAGCGTCAAGATCGATATCTTCCAGGCAAAACGTATGGTTTCCGCCGGGGTTGTGCAAAAAGACACGGTCTGTTCCCGGCGGAGCCACGACGACGGAAAAGGAGGTCGAGGAATTGTCGCATACCGTCAGGTCATTTTGCGCGCCGAACCGCGCAAAAATTCCCGAAAGTATCCGACCGAACTCATCACGGCCGATTTTGCCCATAAAGCGTGTTTCGGCGCCAAGTACTTTGAGCGCAAGTCCGGTGTTGGCAACCACACCGCCGCCGGATATGATGACATCCCGCATCTGTAAGAGTTTTCCCGGCACGATGACTTCGTTCAGCGGCAGGGGCCTGTCGGCGGCAAAAACCGGCGTTACGTCAAGGCACACATGCCCCGCGACGATAATTTTCCCCATACGGCAAACCTCCGATATTATTCGATAACAGGGATTCTCCGAATGCGGGGATCGGTGAAAATATCGCACTCGTCGTAACTTTTCGTGCTGAATTCCGATACGACGGCGCCCTGCGGTCCCGCCTGAAACCAGTGCTTCGTCCCGGGGGCGAGCGTATACTGCAGCCCGGGCGTCAGTATAACCTCGTGAAATACCGTGTAGTATTTCTCATCCCCGGCAGGCGGCGCCGCGCAGGGAAGGGCGGAGGGTTCTCCCGGAACATAGAGATAAACGGTCCCGTAGCGGCAGCGGAACGTTTCCTCTTTGCCGGGATAACCGTTTTCAAGCGGCGTATGGATATGTTCCGGGCAGGTCTGCCCGGGCAGCAGCGCCAGTTCTTTGGCGCAGCAGACCTCGGTGTTGACATAAACGACGATTTCAAGCCCCGTGGTCAACACGTCGCCGAGCCCGAAGTCCGCCACCTCGAGATGTTCCTTTTCCTCGCGCGTAAGCACGATGCCGGCTTTTTCAAACAACGCAAGCGCCGCTCCGGCAGCAACCGCATAAGCCTCTTTCGTCACAAACGATCCCTCCGTATCGATTATCATGAAAAGGAAAAAAGCAACGTATTTTACCCGGCAGCATAACAGCGGTTTCAGCCGCAAACAGCCGGAATGGAACGGTATTTCCGGCGGCTGGTTTCATGAAGGATTTTATCCGTCCCCGCAACGGTTATCAGTATAAACCAAGCGCGGCAAAAAGGAAACAGCGCGCCATCGCCCGTTGTGGACAGCGTTTGCGCTTGGGGGTATAATGTGCTCGAAAGGGAGGGGACAGCCGTGTCGTTTTTAAAACAGTTTCTCGTCTTCCGTGAATACCGCGCCCTTCAGAAAATCATCGCGTCCCTGCTGGTTATCGCCGAGCTGCTGGGCGCGCTGCTGTTTGAATGGCCGCAGACGCCCCGCGGGCAGAAAATCGACCTGGCCGCCTGGAACCTCGTCTGGTCCGACGAGTTCGACGGTACGACCCTCGACCCCGCCAAATGGCGGTCCTGCGGCGACGGCCCGCGAAGGGGAGGGTACTGGGATATCGGCAACGCCATTGTCGAAAACGGCAACCTGATTCTCAGAACCGATTACCAGTCCGGCGGACGTTTCGGGCCCGGCTGGTACAGCGGCGCCGTCGAGACGCAATACCGATATGAAAAAACTTACGGATACTTCGAGTGCCGCTGCATCTGCCCCGGCAGCGACGGCCTTTGGGGAGCCTTCTGGATGTTCTCGCGCGGCGTCGGCCTCATCGACGGTTCAGGTGCCGACGGCGCCGAAATCGACATTTTCGAATCGCCCCTTTTCGGCGACGCGCTCAAAAAGGACGCCGTCACGCATACCATTCATTTCGACGGTTACGGGGCGGACCACCAATCGGCTTTTCTCGGATACTACAAAGCCGATCATCCCTACATCCAATACAACACCTACGGCCTTGAATGGAACGAAAACGAATGCATCTTCTACATCAACGGCGTGGAGACCGAGCGCATCGACGGCAAATATGTTTCTCAAGTCGACGAATATATGCTGCTGAGCGTCGAGGTCGGCGGTAACGACTGCGTTCCCGAAAAGCCGGATGTTTTGCGCAATGCCGATATGATCATCGACTACGTGCGCGTCTATGACAGAAAACCTTAAAAACACTTTTAGCAGAAAACCGCCGCTCGGCGAGAACGGCGG
>JAKJCA010000081.1 GCA_022706685.1 Bacillota bacterium | reverse complement strand
CCGCCATTGTCGTGGAATGTGATCCGGCTTCGCGGATAGTCGTTAGTGGTTAGTTGTTAGTGAATAGTGGCTAGTGGTTAGTGGTTGGTAATAGAGGCACATTTTTATTATGCATATTGGTCATAGAAAGTGATGGTATTTATGAAATTCAAAGTCGCGTTTATCGGCGCGGGGTCCATCGGCTTCACAAGGCGGCTGCTCACGGATTTGATGAGCGTACCCGAATTCAGGGGCGAACTCGACATCTGGTTCATGGACATCAATCCCAGAAACCTCGACATGGTGACGCAGCTTTGCCAGCGGGATTTGGATGAAAACGGCGTTGACTGCAAAATCCACGCCACCTTGAACCGGCGCGATGCGCTGCGTGACGCCAAATATGTCATCTGCTGCGCGAGAATCGGCCTGCTCGACGCGTTCAAGCTCGACGTGGAGATCCCGCTGAAATACGGGGTCGACCAGTGCGTGGGCGATACGCTGTGTATCGGCGGCATCATGTACGGGCAGCGCGGCATCGCGCAAATCCTCGATTTCTGCAAAGACATGCGCGAGGTGTCGCGGCCGGACGTGCTCTTCCTCAACTATTCCAACCCCAACGCGATGCTAACCTGGGCCGCCAACCACTACGGCAAAATCCCGACCATCGGGCTGTGCCACGGCGTCCAGGGCGGCGAGCATCAGATTGCCGAGGTGCTGGGTATTCCGCGCGAGGAGCTCGATTTCATCTGCGCGGGCATCAACCACCAGACGTGGTACATCCAAATCAAGCACAAGGGGCGGCTCATCAGCGGGGACGAACTGCTGGCCGCTTACGAGGCGGACACGCTCATCGCCCCCGGCGAAAAGGTCCGCGTGGACATGCTCAGGCGCTTCGGCTGCTACTCCACGGAATCCAACGGGCACCTCTCGGAGTATCTGGCATGGTACCGAAAGCGCCCGGACGAAATCAAGGACTGGATCAGCGACCATTCCTGGAGCGGCGGCGAAACGGGCGGCTACCTGCGTGTATGCCTGGAAGGGCGCAACTGGTTCGAGACCGACTTCCCCAACTGGCTGAAAGAACCCGCGAAGCGCTACGACGGCTCGCAGCGCAGCGAGGAGCACGGCTCCCATATCATCGAGGGGCTCGAGACCGGGCGGCGCTACCGCGGCTGTTTCAACGTGGTCAACAACAACTGCATCACCAACCTTGCCGAGGACTGCATCGTCGAAGTCCCCTGCTATGTTGACGGCAACGGCATATCGGTGCCGCGCGTCGGCGACCTGCCGCTGGGCTGCGCGGCAGTCTGCGCGCAAAGCGTATGGGTACAGCGCCTCGCGGTCGAGGCCGCAGTGCGCGGCGATGTTAAACTCCTTAAACAAGCCGCGCTGATGGACCCGCTGACCGGCGCAGTCTGCAACCCGCCCGAGGTCTGGCAGATGGTCGACGAAATGCTCATCGCGCAGGAGGAATGGCTCCCGCAATATACCGAAGCGATTGCAGCCGCCAAAGAACGCTTTGCCAAGGGCGGTTTGCTGCCGACCAAAGACGATTACCGGGGCGCCGTGCGGGTGCCCGTTAAAACCGTTGAGGAAATGGCCACCAACAAGAAAAAGGCCACCGCCAACGCGGCAGCGTCGGCAAAGTAGCATTTGTTGATATTGATGAAGCCCCGGTTCGTTTGTCTGACGCACCGGGGCTTAACTTTATCGTTGCGCCGATGCTTCAGCTTGCAGCCCGCCGTCCGGCAGCGTTCCCCGTGTTGTTGCGAATGAGAAAGAAAATCAGCACGGACCAGGCTATCAACAACACATGCAGCATATCGTTCGCATTGAACCATATTCCGTAATGCTCATACAAAGGCGCCGCAATACCGCTGTAAAGATAAATGAAATACCCCGCGTTGACAACGATAAAGGCAAGCCAGATGATGATCATGTTCCTGTTGAATTTGTCTTTTCTCACGTGATATTGATAAACGTTCACTATGAACATGATGACGAAGTTGATGCCAATAAAAGCGATAAACCCCTCGTATGAGATGACGAATCTGTTCGGGATCATCGAGCCGGCAAGCATATAGACCGAATAGGCCAGGCTGTAGATAACGGCAAATTTAATGATGAGCTGCCTGCCCTTCTGTTGCAGGGTTTCATAACCGACGGCAATCATCACGCAGTTGATACAGTAAGCCGCCAGCAGCATGTAGACCAGTTCCCAATTGCTGGTAAACAGGCAGTATTCCCGCCCACGGCATTTCAGTTCATAGCCGAAGGCCTGGTAACTGGTGCCCGCGGCCAAAGCGCTGATGCCCCACAGGATGAACCCGGCCCCTAAATAAAGCCGGGATTTTTCGCCGCGCCTTGTCTTAAGAAAATAAGCGCCCAACGCCATCATGATGACGCCGAGCAAATAAACGAAGAAAGTAGAACTGGGCTGAATGAGGATGAATTCCCGGCCGAAAGCGTTACAGGTCATGTACGGCATACCAGCCAAAAACGCTGCCGGTGTTTGCAGCGGCAGTGCATAGAGTTCACCGATATTGCTGAACACACATACAGCAATGATGAACCCCAGCATCCCCGCCGCGATAAGATATTTCTTCATGGGCTGTCCACTCATTTGGTTTGGATGTCAGAACCGCCAGGATAAGGGGTACGATTCTCCGTCGTGCTAATCTATCGCCGGTGCCGTTTCGGCAGATGAAATATCGGAGATCCGTCCCCCCGATTCCGCCCAGTCAATACACGAAAGTATAGTTGCCGTTATAGGTACCGGTAACATCGGTGTTGTTCAGCTGAATGACGCCGTATTTGAGGTCGCAGACAATCCGCACAGGGGTGGTCACATCCAGTTTGGTCATTCGGCCGAGTATATCGAAAACAGCCACGATTTTACACCCGCTGTAGGCGGCGGTTGCGCTCTCCACGGTAAAGGGCGCCAGGTCCTCCGGCGTGATGTTCAAGGTGTCCATACATTGTGAAATATAGACCGGCTTATCTGTCAGCGCGGTCGGGCCTGAGGCGGCGTCATCGTTCATAATGATGGTAACGGTCCGGCTGCCGCCGCTGACAGAGATGGTGGCCAACTTCACGCCGTTGGCGCCGAGCGGGTCGAGCTCGCTCATCAGGTTGCTGTCGCCGCGCGGCAGATAGGACGCGAGCGTTCTGCCGCCGCTGACACCATTGACAAATGTCAGGGCGGGTTTTTCGCTGTAGTCGTTCGGGAGCATATTTTCGGCAAGGTCCCGCATCGCGGAGCCGCCGGAGATATAATTGAGTTTGCTTGTTGTGCCGTCGCTCTTTGAGACCGTCACGCGCAAGGGATACGTTTTCATCGCGTTGGCGTGCCGGTTATAATACGCGACGATTTCCGCCGTATTGCCGGGAACGACGGTGCCGTGATACCAGACGCGGACAACGGCCGAGACGGTAAAGTTGCCAAACTTGATTGTTTTGGACGTGTCCGAATGCGTTCGTCCGTTGTCGAAGCCGTTGTCGGCGACGGGCATATTTTTGTACCATAACCTGATAAAACCAAGCCCGAAACGCTGAAACGCGTTAAGCGCAACGGTTTCTTTGTTCAGCGTTGCTTTGAACATAAAGCCGATGCTTTCGCCGGGGAGCAGGCACTCGGATTCGGCTTTGATAACGCTTTTACTGCCGAGCGGCGCGAGCTGGCCGGCGAGCAATTCGGCGCTGATGCCGTCGACCGCCGCCTGCGAACCGTTGGTCACAGTTACTGTAAACTCCGCGATGCCAAGGGTCGAATAGCTGCTGCGGTCGGTCGTGATGTTGACAAGCAAGGGGCATTGAGGTTCCTCCGCGGCAAATCCCGCTATCGGAACAGACATCGTCAGAGCGGCGGCGAGCAGCAGCGAAAGGGATAAGGCGAGCAGTCTTTTCATGTTTTCATCCTTTTTTTGTGGGTGATAGCGGGTATTTATTCAAATGCTTCAAAAGTCTTAACCCCGCGCGTCATGATGCGGCGGTAGAGGACTGCGCTGATACACGCGAGCAGGGCGGCGGCGGCCGCCTCGACCCATACGGCATGTACCGTTTTCAGCGCGGCGATGGCGGCAATCGGCGCGGCGACCGCGGCCAGGCCGATAACCAGGGCAATCATGACGGCGGCGCTCTGCTTGATGACGGTGATTTCGTTCGTCCAGGAAAAGTTCGGGTACGCGAGGTTGACCGCCAGCCCCATCAGTGCCGTAAACACGGAATAAGCCAGGGGCACCGCGTAAAACAGCAGCGCGCCCGCCAGGCCGGGCTTGAGCACAATAATAAAGATGGTGCCGTTAATAACGCTCGCCGTCACCGACAAGGTGAGGTTGACCGCTATTTTGCTCAAAAAGACGAGTTTCACCGGCGCGGGCAGGCTCCTGACAAGCCAGAGGTTTTTCCCCTCAAGGGAAACGCTGCACGCTGTTGTGCACGACAGCGCGATAAACACCGACACCGCGACGGGTCCGAAAGAGACAAGCATCTCCTTGAGGCCGGCCATCTGCATCATAACGGCGAGTTTATCTACCCCGCCGAAGAGAATGGCAATCGAGGCGATGGTAAACAGCAGGATGCCGACCGCGGAGTTGAGCACATAGTTGGTGGAGGAAAAGAAGCGTTTGAGTTCTTTTTTATACAATGCCGCGAACGCGGAAGAAACGTTGAGTTCTTTGAGCCGGTAATCCGACTTCGCCGCCACGGCGGCCAGGCGGGTGTTGATGGCCTTGAACCTGGACGCGGCGGCATAGGAAAACAGCAGATACGTCAGCAGCGATACGCCGATAAACAGGAGTAAAAACACGGCGTTCCCCTCGAACAGCGCCTTGGCATACCAGCCGGCCGGCGGATAAACCCTGGCGAAACCCGCCGTGAAGGAGCCGCCGATTTTGGCCGCGTTGAGGAAGAAGTTGCCGGTGTTGAAGGATACGAACATCAAACCCACAAACAGCGCGAGCGTAACAGCCAGGTTGACGACGTTGCTGTGCTTGAAACCGGCCGACACGAAATGAATGGCCGCGCCGATGACGGCGGCGATAACGACCGGAACCAGGGGCACAAAGGGAAACAGCAGCAAAAAGGCCGCATAGAACCACGCGCCGGGCGACTCGTAATAAGCGTAGACGGCCCCGGCCGGCAAGAGCAGGAACACGCAAAAGAACAGATTCATGAAATACAGCATCAGCAGTTTGGCGGCGGCAACCGTGACGGTTTTGACGGGCAGCGACATGATAAAATCATAATCGCCGAAGCCGAACAAAGTCCCTTTGACTTTATAAATCGAGGTAAAAACGGCCATGAAACTGCATATCGCCATGACCAGCTCTGGCAGAACGCGCATCGCGTCCGCCTTTTGCAGCTGCTGCGCGATGAGCACAAAGTAAAACACAGCGTAGGCAATCAGGAGACCAGCCGCCGCTAAGACGACGGCGGAGAACAAGGCGGTCTTCCGGCTGCCGGCGCGTGACTTCGACCGGCCGGGATTCAGTGAATCGAGCAGCCGCTTCCATTCGACGCGCAGGAGCAGTTTCAATTCATTCCCCATGGCCGCTCAACTCCAAAAACACCTGTTCGAGGCTCTCGTCGCCCTTGACCTGCTCAAGGGGGCCGCAGGCAACCAGCTTGCCCTCGCGGATAATGGCGACCTTGTTGCAGAGTTTCTCCGCCACCTCGAGGATGTGTGTCGAAAAGAAAATCGCGCAGCCCTGCGCGCACATGTCGCGCATGATGTTTTTGAGGATATACGAGGCGTTGGGGTCGAGGCCGACAAAAGGCTCGTCGAGCACCAGCAGTTTCGGGCTGTGGATGAGCGCGGCGATGATGGCGATTTTCTGCCTCATACCGTGGGAATAGGAGGATATCCGGTCGCCGAGGTTGGCGGTCATTTCAAAAAGGTCCGCGTATTTTTTGACCCGTTCCTCGCGAACGCCCTTTTCGACTTGATAAATGTCGCCGACGAAGTTGATGAAGGCGATGCCGGTCATAAACTCGTAGATGTCGGGGTTGTCGGGGATATACGCCGTGATTTTTTTACAGGCGATCGGCTCCTTCTTCACCGACATGCCGTCGATCAGGATTTCGCCGCTTTCAAACTCGAGGATGCCCGTGACCGCCTTGATGGTCGTCGTTTTCCCCGCCCCGTTGGGGCCGATGAATCCGAAAATATCGCCCGTCTCGACTTTCATCGAGATGCCATCGACGGCCTTTTTGCCGCCTTTGTAGGTTTTGGCGAGGTTGTTGATTTCTAGCACCGGAACATCTCCTGTTTCAATAAAATATGTTGAGAAGTTTAACGCCAATCAACCGGGGCGGTCAGGAAAAAGTTGATTTCTTCCTTCGGGGGCATGGGGGAAAAGGCGCAGATCATCGAGATGCCGTGGGCTTTGAGGTCGTCGTACAGCTGCTCGTTCAGTTTGCCCCGGTAAGGATTCAAGATGCTGAACTCCCCGCGGAACGTGTTCGCTTTGTTGTACCGGAACGAGAGACGGGCCGTCTCGACACGGAAACGCTGCTCGGGCGTCAGGGAGGCCGCTTCCGCTTTGTCCCAAAGGCGGTCGAGTTTTGCGACCTCGGCGTTGGTCAGCAGCGCCGTTTGATAGTGCCATTCCATGACAAACGAATGCGTCGTCGCCATCACTTTCGCGGTGATGTAGTCCAGGTAATCTTTGATATAAGGCGCCGCTTCACCGTAATAAGCCGCCAGAAACTCGTTGATATGCCGCTCGACGTCGCAGTCGGGGTCCCACATGGTTTTGGCCTTGACATAGTTGCGCAGCTGGTTGAACGCCGCGATATTGTGCCCGCCGCCGCAGTTGTAATAGATACCCGCGACCTTATTCTCACTGTAATACTTGAAGTTCGGGGCGAAGGTCTGCAGGTTCGCCGCGAATTGCAGGTAGTTGAGGAAGTTGACGGTGTAGTTGTAGATATAAATCTTTTCGGCCGATTTCCCCCAGCCCTCGACAATATCCACATAGGCCGGCTCGGGATTGCCGAAACGATAGGAGAAGGTCTCGTACTGCTCGCCGTCGAGGTGGCCGCACTGATTGACCGGGTGCGCGTAGCACGCGTGGATGGGGCACAGCACCGGCGTCACGTTCGCGTTGCACTTGAGGTTGACGGGCGGGGCCTCGCATTCGAGATAGGCGTAGAAGGTATATGTCACCGCCGGAAACTCCTGCGACAGCGCGTCGGACAGCGCGTTGGTAAACAGCACCATCGTCGCGGAAACGGCGCCGTATTGTTCGTACAGCGCTTTGCAGGCAGGGCACTGGCAATAGTCCTGATTATCCTTTTGCCCCACATGCAGGATGTTTTGCCCCGGCGCGGCGTTTTGGATAAGCTTCCTCGCGTTGGCGACGGCGGTTTGCAAGGCGCCGGGATTGGACAGGCAGACATGGGCCGTCGTACGCTCGCCCGTATCCTCCCGGTAGGCAAAGTATTCGGGATGTTCATCAAAGAGGCTGTCGGGCACGAGCTTATCCAGACTGACGTCCCAGGTGACGTTGTTGTAGCCGCCGCCCCATGCGGGCGTGTTGACATGCACGTTGCCCTTCTGCT
This sequence comes from Bacillota bacterium, assembly GCA_022706685.1. GTDB lineage: Bacteria > Bacillota > Clostridia > Oscillospirales > Acutalibacteraceae > UBA1447. The sequence continues at coordinate 913 of JAKJCA010000081.1, read as the reverse complement.
TGACCTGCCACGCTTCGCTCGCGTCTCCGTTGAGATGGCGCGCCTCAAAGGCGGGAATCTGGGTGTCGTCGAGGTGCGCGTTGATTTTCACGACGCTTGTCCGTGGAATCGTCGTAACGTCGTCGGTGAACCAGCGACAGCCGAGCTGCTCCTCGAGAAAGGTATAGACGCCGTACAGGGTGCCCCGCAGTTCGCCGCCCGCGATAATCAGTCTTTGGCCGCTGACCAGCAGGCGGAAACCTTCGTCGCCGAGCGCTTTACGGTCGATGGTATAGGTACCGGTCTCCTCGCGGTTGGTTTTGCCGACGATGATTTCGCCGGGGGAAGGGAAGGCGGCATCGGTTCTGACGACGAGCCTGACGCCGCTGATTTGCTCGAGGTATTTTTGCAGTTCGTTCGCGGCCGTCACTTCGGAAGGGCCGGCACCCGCTCCGCGGACGATGGAATAACGGCTGGTTCCGTTCTCGATGAGCGTCAGCCATTCGCTCACCTGCGGTTCGACATAGGCCGTACCGCCGTAGTCGACGTCCTTCGGAAACGGGATGATATTAAGCGTCATCCCGGCGAATTGAAGCATCGCCAGCACACTGCAGATAAATTTCACGATGGTCATGCCTGTTCCCCCTTCTCCCCGGCTCTATGCCGGTTCAGCGGATGAAGTTCATAAACTGTTTGACCTTTTTTTCGGGTTCGTCAAGGTTCCCGCGCGTGCCGCTTATCATGTACAGCAGCCACACCATATTCTCGCCCAGGATTTGCAGCGTCTGCACGCCTTCCGTGTCTTGCAGCACCTCGCCGGGCTTCGCGCCGTGGATGACATTCCAGTAATTCGAACCCGGGATGAGCATTTCCGAACAGGTCAGGTAGTTGTTGAGCTCGTTGAAACAGCCGACGCCGCCGGAACGGCGGACGG
>JAKJCA010000080.1 GCA_022706685.1 Bacillota bacterium | reverse complement strand
CCTGTACTAAGCGCGATACCGGAGCGGGCATGACGTCAACTGCCGTTGTGTTTTCGACGGCCGCTCACAGCACCGGCCTCGAAACATCCGCAAGCACAACAGAAGCGGGCGAAAGCGCGAACGCAGCCACAAGCATACTCCCCGGTACGACACAACCAGGCACCGAGGCCGCAACGACACGGCCTATTCCGGTTACCACCGCGCCGGCGCAAAGCACTTCGACAACAAGAGCAGCGGCTGCGTATGCCGAATGGACCTACCGCAATAAATTCGGCAATACCGTTACCTACAGCGAAAACCCCGATAATCCTTATATCCGCCTTGTTTCCCGTCAAACGGGGATATCGCCCGGCAGGCTCAGCGCCAGTTCCTGGTCGCAAGGCGCCGCGGTCTTCGTTTTCCGCTCGACGGACAGAAACGCCGATTCGCTCGACACCGCTTATTTTATACTGGCAAAGGATATGGAAATTTTTTCTGTTACCGGTTCGGACGCCCAGGCCGAGTTTTCAAAGTTCAGCCGGCAAACGGCCGCCGCGCTTTATACGATGGCGCTGGAGCACCGGCCTTAAGCCCGTTTCGGCCCGGTTCGGATATGGACCAAAAAAATATCGAAAAACGGTTGCATTTGTCTTTTCCCTGTGATATTATTTTCAGGCTGTCCGCTTAAAAGGGTGAAGTATGCCCTTTCGGCGGAATCAGGCAGGCGATGATGCGGAAGGTGGCCACCCGGCGAGGTGGGGAATTTCCGCGGAGTATGTCCGATTATAAACCGGGCGAAACTTTCCCCCGCGTCCAAACCGCTTTTCCCTGCGGTTTGCGGGCGGCGCGGAAAATGTGCGAGTGTCAGCTCTTCCCGGAAGTTTCCGGTTTTTTCATCCGGAACAATGAAACACCCGGGCCAGTTGATACTTTTCGCGGCCCGCCAATTTTTAGGAGGCGTATTATGGCAGTCAGGGGAAATCTCAGAATCAGAATCAAAGGCTATGACCACAACCTGGTCGACAAAGCGGCGGAAAAGATTGTGGAAACCGCCAAAAGAACGGATGCCGTCATTTCCGGTCCCGTTCCTCTCCCGACGGAGAAAGAAATCGTGACCGTACTTCGTGCTGTTCACAAATACAAAGATTCCCGTGAGCAGTTCGAGCAGCGCACCCACAAAAGGCTTATCGATATCGTCCGGCCGAGCCAGAAAACCATCGAAGCGCTCACGGGGCTCGAACTTCCCGCCGGTGTGGAAATCGAAATCAAACTGTAACGGATACCTCATCTTCTTTAGTATGCAAACATCCCCGTAAGCCGCGGGTCAAGTTGGCAAAAGCCAACCAATAACCTTAAGGAGGATTGAATATGCAAAAAGGACTCATCGGTAAAAAACTCGGCATGACACAGCTTTTTGACGAAAAGGGCAACGTGGTGCCCGTCACCGTCATCGAAGCGGGCCCCTGCGTAGTCGTGATGCAAAAAACGCTTGAAAACGACGGGTACGAAGCCGTTCAACTCGGCTTCGGCGACATCAAGGTCCAAAGGGTCAACAAACCCATGAAAGGCCATTTTGCCAAAGCGGACGTCAGCCCCAAAAAAACGCTGCGCGAATTCAAGCTCGACGACTGCGGCAGCTGCAAAGTCGGCGATATTATCAAAACCGATATTTTCGCCCCGGGTGAAACGGTTGACGTTATCGGCACCAGCAAGGGCAAAGGCACAGCCGGCGCCATCAAAAGGTGGAACTTTTCCCGCCTCAAGGAATCCCACGGTACGGGGCCTGTCTCCCGCCACGCCGGTTCTCTTGGCGCCTGCAGCGATCCCTCGCGGGTTTACAAAGGCAAAAAACTTGCCGGCCGTCTGGGCCACGAGCGCGTCACCATCAAAAACCTCAGCGTTGTCAAAGTGGACGCTGAAAACAACCTTCTCGCCGTCAAGGGCGCCGTACCGGGCCCCAAAGGCGGAACGGTGATTATCAGCAGCAGCTTTGCGTCGCAGGAAGGGAGATAAATCAGATGCCGAACATTACCGTCGTCAACACAGCCGGTGAGAAGGTATCCGAGATGGAACTTTCCGAAGGCATTTTCGGTATTGAGCCGAACCGGTCGGCGATGCATCTTTGCGTTGTCGCCCACCTGGCCAATATGCGCCAGGGCACCCAGTCGACACTGACCCGCGCCGAAGTCAGGGGCGGAGGGAAGAAACCCTGGAGACAAAAAGGCTCCGGCCGCGCCCGCCAGGGCTCTACCAGATCGCCCCAGTGGACGCACGGCGGCGTTTCGCACGGCCCCAAACCGCGCGCCTACAAGATGTCGGTCAACAAAAAAGTCAGGCGCCTGGCGCTGAAATCCGCGCTTTCGTCCAAGACCGCGTCCGGCGGGCTGATCGTTCTCGACGAACTGAAACTTGAAGCCATCAAGACCAAGGAAGTCGTCAAGATCCTCGCCGCGCTCAACGCCGAAGGCAAAACGCTTATCGTCCTCCCGCAGAAGGACGACATTGTTTACCGCAGCGCGAAAAACATTGCAGGCGTTGCCACCACTTTTGTCGAAACACTGAACACTTACGACGTCCTCAACTGCGACAACATCGTCGTGCTCAAGGACGCCGTGGTCAAGATTGAGGAGGTGTTCGCATGAGCAAACTTGCGCAGGACATTATTCTCCGCCCCATTATCACCGAAGCCAGCATGGACGGAACCGCTTTCAAAAAATACACGTTCAAGGTGGATAAAAACGCCAACAAGATTGAAATAGCCAAAGCGGTAGAAGAACTTTTCGGCGTCGAAGTTCTGAAAGTCAACACGATCAACGTGCTGGGCAAATTCCGCAGGCATGACAAGCACACGGGCTACACCCCGGCGTGGAAGAAGGCGATTGTCACCCTGACCGAAAATTCCAAGACAATCGAGTTCTTTGACGGCATGATCTGATAATACATTCAGGCGGCGAGGGCGGGAAACCGGCATATTGCGAAGCGCTGCCGCGAGGAGAGTGAAAACATGTCAAACAAAATCTACAAACCGACGACCAACGCCAGAAGGAACATGTCGGTAACGGATTATTCCGACCTGTCCAAAGCGGCTCCCGAAAGGAGCCTTTTGGAGAGCAAAAACAAGAAGTCCGGCAGAAACAGCTACGGCAGGATTACCGTACGCCACCGCGGCGGCGGCAACCGCAACAAATACAGAATCATCGATTTCAAGCGCGACAAGAGCGATATCCCGGCAAAAGTCGCTTCGCTTCAGTATGACCCCAACCGCTCCGCGCACATCGCCCTGCTCGAATATGAGGACGGCGAGAAGAGATACATCCTCGCGCCTGTCGGCCTCAAAGAGGGCGACACCGTCGTATCCGGCGCCGCGGCCGACATCAAAGCAGGCAACGCGCTGCCGCTGGTCAATATCCCGGTCGGCACCGTGGTCCACAACGTCGAGTTGTATCCCGGCAGGGGCGGCCAGCTTGCCCGTTCGGCGGGCAATTCCGCCCAGCTGATGGCTAAAGAAGGCGCCTATGCCCTGCTGCGCATGCCTTCCGGCGAATTGCGCAACGTCCCTTCGCTGTGCATGGCGACCATCGGCCAGGTCGGCAACGTCGAGCATGAAAACGTCAAAATCGGCAAAGCCGGCCGCAAACGCAACATGGGCTGGAGGCCGACGGTCCGCGGCTCGGTCATGAATCCCTGCGACCATCCGCACGGCGGCGGCGAGGGCAAATCGCCCATCGGCAGGCCCGGGCCGGTCACCCCGTGGGGCAAACCCACACTCGGCTACAAGACCAGAGACAAGAAAAAACGTTCCGATAAGTTAATCGTCAAACGCCGCAACAGCAAGTAGGAGAGGAAAGGAGTTCGGATCATGGGCAGAAGCGTAAAAAAGGGCCCCTTCGTGCAACCCAAACTGCTCGAAAGAGTCGCCGAAATGAATAAAAAGGGCAGCAAGCAGGTTCTCAAGACATGGAGCCGCAGCTCAACGATATTCCCCGACTTTGTCGGCCATACTTTCGCTGTTCACGACGGCCGCAAGCACGTCCCCGTCTATGTCACCGAGGATATGGTCGGCCACAAACTCGGCGAGTTTGTTCCGACAAGAACCTTCCGGGGTCACGCGGGTTCAAAAACTTCCAACACCGGCAAATAATCGCCGAAAGGAGTGTGTCATCAATGGATTCAACAGCAACCGCCAAAGTTACCTACGTGCGCATCGCGCCGCGCAAGGTGCAGATTGTTCTCGACCTTATCAGAAACCAGCCTGCGGACAAAGCCGCGGCGATTCTCAAACACACGCCCAAGGCTGCGTGCGAGCCGGTCGCCAAACTGCTGAAATCCGCTGTCGCCAATGCGGAAAACAACAACAACATGGATGTGTCAAGGCTCTTCATTGCCGAATGCAGTGTATGCCCGGGACCCACCCTCAAACGCATCAGACCGAGAGCCCAGGGCAGGGCGTTCCGCATCAACAAGCGGTCGTCCCACATTACCCTGGTGCTCAAAGAAGCGGAATAAGCAAGGAGGAGGCAGAACAATGGGTCAAAAAATACATCCCAACGGTTTTCGCGTCGGCGTCATCAAAGACTGGGAATCGCGCTGGTTTGCCGAACCGAAGAACTTCGGCGCCAATCTTGTCGAAGACCACAAACTGCGCGGCTATCTCTTGAAAGTTCTCGCTCCGGCGGGAGTACCCAAGGTTGAAATAGAACGCGACGCCAAACGCGTCTACGTCAATGTCCACTGTGCCAAGCCCGGCATGGTGATCGGCCGCGGCGGACAGGAAATCGAAAAAATCAAAAAGATCTGCGAGAGCAAACTCGGCGGCAAAGAGGTTATTCTCAACATCGTCGAAATCAAGCAGCCCGACCTCAACGCCCAGCTTGTCGCCGAAAGCATCGCTTCCCAGCTTGAAAGGCGTATTTCCTTCAGAAGGGCCCTCAAGCAGGCGATCGGCCGCACGATGAAACTCGGAGCCAAGGGCATCAAAACCCAGGTTTCCGGCCGGCTCGGAGGAGCCGAAATTGCCCGCACGGAGCATTACCACGAAGGAACCATTCCCCTGCAGACCATCAGGGCCGACATCGACTACGGCTTTGCCGAGGCGAAGACCACTTACGGGCGCATCGGCATCAAGGTCTGGATTTACAGGGGCGAAGTCCTTCACGACAGCCGCAGGGCGCAAAAAGAAGGGGGAAGTCACTGATGCTGCTTCCGAAGCGTTCGAAGTACCGCAAGGTGCAAAGGGGCCGCATGAAGGGCAAAGCGACACGCGGCAACTTCGTCAGCAACGGCGAATACGGTCTGGTGGCACTTGAACCGGCGTGGATCACATCCAACCAGATTGAAGCCGCCCGTATCGCGATGACACGCTATATCAAGCGCGGCGGCCAGGTGTGGATCAAGATTTTTCCGGACAAACCCATCACCGAAAAACCGGCGGAAACGCGCATGGGTTCGGGCAAAGGTTCTCCGGAATACTGGGTTTCCGTTGTCAAACCGGGCAGGGTGCTGTTCGAGATAGCGGGCGTTGAGAAGGACCTTGCTTTTGAAGCGCTCCGCCTCGCCTCGAACAAACTGCCGATTCGCTGCAAATGCGTATCCAAGCAAGAAATGGGTGGTGAGCAAGAATGAAAGCCGGTGAAATCAGAAAGCTTTCCGATAAGGAGCTGGATGCTAAGCTGCTTGAGCTGAAGGACGAATTGTATAAACTGCGCTTCCAGCAAGCCATCAACCAGCTCGATAATCCGATGCGGATCAACGCCGTCAAAAAAGACATCGCCCGCGTTAAAACCATTATGCGCGATGCCGAACTGCACGGCGCCAACACGTAAGGAAAGGGAGGCAAACCAGCATGAGCGAAAGAAATCTCAGAAAAACGCGCGTCGGCACGGTCACCAGCGACAAGATGGATAAAACCGTTGTCGTTGCCGTCAAAGACAGGGTTCAGCACCCGCTTTACAAGAAAATCATCAACCGTACCGTAAAAATCAAGGCGCACGACGAAAACAACGAGTGCGGCATCGGCGACCGGGTCATGGTGATGGAAACACGCCCCATATCCAAGGATAAAAGATGGCGCGTCGCAAAAATTATCGAGAAAGCCAAATAAGTTTGGCGCATCAGTTAGGGAGGCAATCGCTATGATTCAGCAACAGAGTTTCCTCAAGGTTGCCGACAACACCGGGGCCAAGGAGATCATGTGCATCCGCGTTCTCGGCGGTTCGGGCATGAGGTATGCCAATATCGGCGACGTGATCGTCGCTTCCGTCAAAAAAGCGACACCCGGCGGCGTTGTGAAAAAAGGCGAAGTCGTGCGCGCCGTTATCGTGCGCACCGCCAGCGGCCTCAGACGCGACGACGGCACCCACATCCGTTTCGACGAAAACGCCGCTGTCATTATCAAAGAGGACAAAAACCCCAGGGGCACCCGCATTTTCGGGCCAGTGGCAAGGGAACTTCGCGAGAAAGATTATCTCAAGATACTCAGCCTCGCCCCCGAAGTGCTTTAAGGAGGCCGACAATATGCAAAAGAAGGTTCACGTCAAATCAGGCGACCAGGTCATCGTCATCAACGGCAAATACCGCGGCAAAAAGGGCAAAGTCATGCAGGTCAGCCCTTCCGAAGGGAAAGTCATCGTTGACGGCGTCAACATCGTCACCAAGCACGTCAAACCCAAAAAGATGGGCGAACCGGGCGGGCTGATCAAGGCGGAAAGCGCGCTCTACGCGTCCAAGGTCCAGCTCATCTGCCCGAAATGCGGCAAACCGACCCGGACAGGCAGCACCGTCAACGCCAAAGGCGTAAAAGTCCGTACCTGCAAACAACCCGGCTGCAACGCAACGTTCGAATAAAGGAGGGACGAAACATGGCAAGGCTGAAGGAGACCTACGTCAAAGAGGTTGCTCCCGCGCTGATGAAGAAATTTTCATACAAGAGCGTCATGCAAATCCCGAAGCTCGATAAAATCGTCATCAACGTCGGCTGCGGCGAGGCAAGGGATAACCCCAAAATACTCGACGCAATCGTTTCCGACATTTCGCAAATCACCGGCCAGAAACCGGTCCTTTGCAAAGCGAAAAAGTCCGTCGCGAACTTCAAACTCCGTGAAGGCATGACCATCGGGGCAAAGGTCACCCTCAGGGGCGACAGGATGTACGAATTCCTTGACAGGCTGTTTAACCTCGCCCTGCCGCGCGTCAGAGACTTCAGGGGCATCAATCCCGATTCCTTCGACGGCCGCGGCAACTATTCCATGGGCGTCAGGGAACAGCTGATCTTCCCGGAGATTGACTACGATAAAATCGACAAAGTCAGAGGCATGGACATCTGCCTCGTGACGACGGCAAAAACAGACGAAGAGGCCCGCGAACTGCTTACGCTGATGGGCGCGCCTTTTGCGAGATAAGGGGGAAAACCAGTGGCGAAAACATCCATGAAGGTCAGACAGGCGAGACCTGCCAAGTATTCCTCAAGGCAGTACAACCGTTGCAAAATCTGCGGGCGTCCGCACGCTTATCTCCGCAAATACGGCGTGTGCCGCATATGTTTCAGGGAACTTGCCCATGCCGGCCAGATCCCGGGGGTCAAGAAATCCAGCTGGTAATCCAGCTTCGAACAGGAGGTTGACGGTATGCAAATTACTGATTCCATAGCCGATATGCTTACCAGGATCCGCAACGCCAACTCGGCAAAGCATGATACGGTCAAAATTCCCGCCTCAAACACGAAAAAGGCGATTGCCCAGATTCTGTTTGACGAGGGTTACATCAAAAGTTTCAAAATCGAAGACGACGGCAAACAGGGCGTCATCGAGATCACCCTGAAATACGGGCCCAACAAGTCCCAGGTTATCACGGGCCTTCGCAGGGTATCCAAACCCGGGCTGCGCATCTACTCAAGCTGCGAAGACATGCCCAAGGTCATCAAAGGCCTCGGCATCGCGGTGGTGTCAACATCCAAAGGCATTATGACCGACAAGGGCGCTCGTGAAGCCAACGTTGGCGGCGAAGTCCTTGCGTTTATCTGGTAAGGGGGTGCGATTAGAATGTCAAGAATAGGTAGATTGCCGATCGTCGTCCCTGCCGGAGTCGATGTTACCATTGACGGTTGCTCCATTACGGTCAAAGGCCCCAAAGGCACCCTCGCAACGACGGTCCACAAGAATATGAAAGTCACCCTGGACGGCAACATTGTCAGCGTCAGCCGTCCAGACGACGACAAACTTAACCGTTCCCTCCACGGCCTGACGCGCACGCTGGTCGCCAACATGGTCACCGGAGTCAGCGAAGGGTTCAAAAAAGAACTCGAAATCAACGGCGTCGGTTACCGCGCCGCAAAGCAGGGGACCGATCTCGTACTCAATGTCGGGTATTCGCACCAGGTTATCATGCCCGAAATCGACGGCATCACCATCGACGTGCCGGCGCCCAACAAGATTGTCATCAACGGCATTGACAAGCAGAAAGTCGGCCAGTTTGCCTCCGAAGTATACAGGAAGAGGCCCCCCGAACCTTACAAAGGCAAGGGCATCAAATATGCCGGACAGGTCATTCGCCGCAAGGAAGGCAAAGCGGGCAAGGGCGGCAAATAAACCCGCGGTCCGGTCAGCGGCCTAAAGCAATGCCGGGCGGATTGTTCTCAACCTGCCGCCCGATAAGGAGTGAAACGTATGGTTAACAAGCCTGACAGCAAAAAGGCGAGGATCAAAAGGCACCAGAGGGTACGCAACAAAATCAGCGGTACCGCCGAATGCCCGCGCCTGAATGTATTCCGCTCTCTTCAAAACATTTACGCGCAGATTATCGACGACGAACGCGGCGTGACCCTCGTTTCGGCGTCAAGCGTCGAGAAAGGCTTTGAAGAGTACGGCGGA
>JAKJCA010000111.1 GCA_022706685.1 Bacillota bacterium | reverse complement strand
TCCGTTTCCGGTTACTATATTCGAAATCTGTGAATGTTTGCTGATTCATGTTTCACCCCGTCGATTTTGATGCCTTTATTATACCATTTTACCGGTCCTTGTGGGTTTGATTAAATCAGCGGTTCCCAAGGCGAAAAAAATCCCGAACTATTTCCGCGCGGTGCACGGCATCACGCCGGTCGCCGACATCAAAAACCTCGCGGCGCAGCGGGAAATGACCATCACCGATTATCTGCTGGCCGCCATGCTGTACGCGCTGTACCGCAACGCGCCGAGGCCTTATAAAAAGCCCGTTAAAATCAATGTGCCCGCCAACCTGCGCACGGTGTTCGGCACGCCGTCGCGGCGCAATTTCGCGCTGTTCGCCAACATCGGTTTCGACCCGTCGAAAAAGGCGGACTTCTCCTTCGACGATATCGCAGAGGAAATCAAGGGCAAGCTCAAGCAGGGCGTTTCGAGGGAAGAACTGGAAAAGATGGTGTCGCTCAACGTCAAAACCGCCTCGTCCCCTTTGGTAAGGTTTATGCCCAACGCGGTCAAACACATGATTGTCAAACTGGGCTTCCGTTATTCCGGCCAAAAGAAGTTTTCGCTGTGCATGACGAACATCGGCATCGTTAAAATGCCGCCCGAAATGGCGGCGCACGTCGACAGGGTCGAGTCCCTGCTGGGCGGAACGCCGTTCAAGCGGCTGTCGGCCGATATCATTTCGGACGGCAAGATGATGCTCATCACCTTCACAGGCGACAATAAAAGCATGGCCGTCCAGCGCGACTTCTTCCGTTTCCTCGCCGGCAGGGGAGCGCGCATCCGCGTCGAGTGCAACGATTGGGAAAGCTGGGGTGGGGAAGCATGAGGTGCCTTGAGTGCAACGTCGACCTCGGGGAGGAATACAGGCGCTGCCCGCTCTGCGGCGCCAAGGCGGACCCTGTGCCGCCGGCGCTCGAAGGCCTTCGGACGGCCGAATACCCGCCCGTCCGCTACCGCCCCTACCGCAAACCGTGGACGCTCATCGCCGCGCTCACGCTGGCCGGCTTTTTCGCAGTATGCGCGTTTTTTGAACTCGGATGGACCGGTTCGGTACGCTTTTCGGTCGTTTACGCGCTGCTGCTGGCCGTTGTCTGGGCGCTGTTCGTCCGGCCGCTGCTGGTCACGGGCCGGCGGTTGGGCAACTATCTGGTCACCGGCTGGTTCTGGGTGTCGCTTTTCTCCGCCGCGGTGAGCGGCGACCGCTACGGTTCCGCGGCGCCGGCCGTGAGGACCGTTTTTCCGCTGTTGTGCGCGCTGGGCTGCGCCGGGCTGATCGTCCACGCGCTGCTGAACAAAAAGGCGAGGCGCGGCGGGGTCATCTACATCTTCGCCTTTACCGTGATATCCCTCGTTCTGCTCGCCTGCCTGGCGGCCGCCGGGGAAAGTTTGTTTGCCGCCGCGGCCTGCTCGGCGTTTTGCCTGGTCTGCCTGCTTTCTGTAAGGCTGCTTGCCGGGCAGGATTTCGCCGACGAGTTCAAGGCGCGCTTCCATACCTGACACGGCAACGCCGTGTCAACTTTCTGCGCATCTAAAGCCGCGCAGGAAATATCATTTTGCGGCTTGCCGCAAAATATCATCGTCCGCGGCGTCGGATGATATCACATCGCGCAAAGCGCGATATATCATTCAACGTTTTTTCGGCAAACTAGCGATCGTCATGGCGAACCGTCCCCATATCTTACCGCCTGTCAGAAGGAGTTTCTATGAAAAAGGCACCGCATCCGCTGGCGACACTTCCGTTGAAGGCGGTGATGAAAAAACCGGAAATACTGGGGCTCGAGAACATCGAGGCGG
>JAKJCA010000027.1 GCA_022706685.1 Bacillota bacterium | reverse complement strand
GACCGGCGACGTCTTTGCCCTCGTCGAGGGCCTGCCGCCATTCGATATCCATATCCGCGGGGAAGTACATCCACTTCTGTTTTTCCAGCATAACGCCCTCCGCTGACGTTCAGGGTCGGAAACCTTCCAGTTGGTTGAGATCGACGAGGCCGACGCGGCACGAGCCGCCGCCGGGGGCTGAAAAGAGCACCTTATCGCCGGCGCGGTTGAAAGAAGGGTGCTGATGGTCGGCGCCTTCGCTCGGCCTATGGCCGGTGACGAGCACCGTATCGCGCCCCGTTTCGGCGTCGACGAGCACCACCTCGCCGGTTTGGCTGCGGTCGGCCGTTATCCAGCGCATGGAACGCGAAGGGGCGCAGTGGTGGTACTCCTTGCTTTTGGACACAAGGCGGAAGTTCCTGCCGTCGGCGGAGCCGGTCCAGATTTCGTCCGGAGCCTCGATGAAGGTCATGAAGCGGCCGTCGGCGCTCCATGCCTCGTGCGTAATCCATTCGCCCCAGCGTTCGACGTAATAGGGATAGGCACGCCGCCGGGCGACATCAAAGTGCCACATACGCTGCAGGGCGTCGCCGCCCGTCTCATGGCAGAAGAAGACGGTGTTGTCGTCCCCCGGGCAGGCCTGGCAATGGCCCAAAGGGGTGTCGGAATAGTAGAGTTCCTCGGTCTCGCCGCGCGCAGGGTCGGTCAGCGCGAGGCAGAAGATGCCGTTGGCGAGTTTGAAGGTCATCGGCAGCAGGCCGTTTTTGCTTGCCGTGTAATGCCCGCAGGGTTTGGCCCGTTCTGGCAGAGGCGCCAGGCGGCGCGCAGCGCCGCTGTCAACGTCAAGGGCGTAGACCTCGTCGCCTTTGACGAGGTAACCTTCGTCTTTTTCACGCGCGAGGCCGAAGGTGTGGATGTTCCAACCGTCGGCTGAATCGGCAAGGACCCGTTCGAGCCCGGTGTCGAGTTCGAGGCATACCAGCTGCATTCCGCCCGGCGGAAAACGGAAAAACAGCACGCGGCGGTCGTCGCTTGTGAAGCTCTCGGAGGAAAAATACATCTTGCGGCACAAGGAATCCGCCGGCGTGAGATATGTAAACTTAAGCCCCGTCACGGGGTCCGTCCGCTTTTCGAAAGCAGCCATGCGCGCTCCCCTTCCGTTGCCAGAATCAGGTTACCAGCCGTAAACCTCGCTGCCCCAGGGCTTTTCGACGAGGTTTTGTTCGGCGTAAATCAGTGTGTTGTCTTTCACGTCGCGGTTGAGCACGACGCCGGCGCCGATAACGCAGTAGACGCCGACTTTAACGCCGGGCATCAGAATGGCGTTGACGCCCGTGCGGCAGTAGTCGCCGATAAAGACGCTGTCGGCGCAGCACTCCGGGAACTCGCGGCGGCCTTTGATGCGGTGGATGGTTTCGCCGTCGTCAAAACGCAGACTGCCGCAGACGGTCGCTGCGCCGAAATCGGTGTTTTCACCGACGACGCCGTTGATTTCCATATAGTGATAAAGATAGACGCGGTCCATAATCAGGCCGTCGAGTTCGGCCGCGTGACTGACGATGCATTCGTTGCCGACGGTCGAGTTGCACTCGATGAAGCAGGCGTTGCGTACGCTGGTTTGATTGCCGATGACAACGTTGCCCGAGACGATGGCGCCGTCGGTTATCGCGGTGTCGTCGCCGACGATGATATTGCCTTTGATAATGACGTTCCTGCCGATTCTGCTGTTTTTGCCCAAACGAACAAAACCGCCGACGCTCGCGGTCGGGTCGATTTCGGCGCCTTCGGCGAGTTCGTTTTGTGTCAACGCGCCGCAGCGCATCTCGTTGACGGCGGCGTTGGCGGCGAGGATATGCCAGGGTTTGTCGATGTCGAAGACCGGCCGCGACGCCTCGACGGCGCCGAAGCGGACGCCGCGCTTCATCTCGTCGGCGACGCTGACTTCGAGATACGCCTCGACGGGCGGCATCATGCCGACCTCCGTATAGGCGAAGCGCGAGGGATTATAGGCCAGCGCCTCGAAAAACTCACGGCCGAGAGCGAAACCGGCGAAGAAGTGCGTGCTTTCACTGCGTGAGTGGCCCCAGACCTCCTTGAGCAGGCCGCCTTCGATCCGGCAGCCGACGCAGTCGGCACTGCGGCCCGTCACGGGGCCGACAAGCGCCTGAGGGGCGCCTTGCGTCTCATAGGCGCTCACGAGGGCCGCAAGGTCCTCCGGCTGCACGATGGTGTCGCCGTATAGCGCGAGGAAGGGACCCATCACCGCCTCGCGCGCCAGCAGCAGAGAGGCGGCGGTGCCTTTCGGTGAGGAATCAATGATGATTTGCACATTCGCGGCATCGCGGAAATACGCGCGGATCTCGTCGGCAAAACGGCCGGCGACGAGGACGATGTTGTCGAAGCCCATCTCCGTCAAGGCGTCGACCGTGTAAGCGACGACCGGTTTGTTGGAAACCGGCAGCATCACCTTGCTGCGGATTTGGGCGTAGGGCCAGATTTTCGTGCCGGCTCCGGCACAGAGAACGACGGCGTTTTTCATCGGCGTTTTTTCCTTTCCTGATTCGATTTCCGCCGGCGGGGACGGGGTTTATATCCCCGCAGGCGCTGACTATTGCACAATAGTGCCCCAATCGGTATAATAATACCGTTCTCATTTAAAATATGGGCATATTTTTTACTCTTTTTCCTTGTCTATCAAGCGGTTTCGCGGGCCTCAAGCTGGAATTTAACCTTTCCGTACGAGGGGTGTATTCATGAAAAGACTCGCCATGATCGGTTGCGAACGCATCGGCAGTTACCATCTCGACCACCTGCTGCAAATGGACGGCAGGGTCGAACTTGCGGGTTTCTGCGACCTGGTGCCCGAGAAGGCCGAACTTTTCCGCCGTCGGGCTGGCAGCGGCAGGGCGTTCACGGACTTCCGCCAAATGTACGACGAGGTGCGGCCGGATATGGTCTTTATCTGCGTGCCGCCTTTCGCCCACGGTGATATCGAGGACGAAACCATCCGCCGGGGCATCCATTTTTTCGTCGAAAAGCCCGTTTCGCTCGACGAGGCGTTTGCCCGGCGCACGGCGGACCGTGTCAAAAAAGCGGGGCTGATTACGGCGGTCGGCTTCCAGTGCCGTTACAGCAGCCTGATCGAACCGCTGAAAGCGTTCCTTGCCGGCAACGAGGTCCGGCTCGTGGAAGCCTCGCGCGTCAACGGCGTGCCGGAAATGCCCTGGTGGCCGTATAAAAACAAATCGGGCGGGATGCTCGTCGAGTCGGCCATCCACCAGTTGGATCTGATCCGCTGGCTGTTTGACGAACCGGCGGCGGTCTGCACGTTCGGCGAGGGCGGCGCGCTGCGCCGGCAGGGTTACGATATCGACGAGGTGACCACGACGATCATCCGCTTTCGAGGCGGGGCGCTCGGCGTGATGTCCGCGGGCTGTTACGCCACCGAAGGCGCGAGTTTCGACAGCAAAATCACCTTCAGCGCCGGGGAGAAGCGCGCGGTGCACCGCATCATCGAAACGCTGGATTTCCACGAAAAGGACGAGGACGCGGAAGGCGGCATATTTGTGACCAAAGGCGACGGCGTGCTCAGCAAGAAAACCAAAACGGTCACGCTCCGGCAGGAAAACGACGCCGGTTTGGATTGCGACCGCACCTTTGTCGAAGCGGTGCTCAGCGGGGACGCATCGGCCATCCGCTGCGATTACGCCGACGGGGTCAAATCGCTGATTTTCGCCCTGGCCTGCAACCGTTCCGCCGAAACGGGCGTTCCCGTGGAAGTGGCGTACTGACGGCCGGCGCCTGAACAGATATTACAACATTTCGCGTTTTTTGAACAGCCAAAAATGATGAGAGGGGTATTTTTTTGAGTCTGCTTGCAATCAACGGAGGCGCGCCCGTGCGCGAAACCGCCTATCCGAAATGGCCCGTGTACGGGGACAAAGAGCGCGAGGCGCTCAACCGTGTGCTCGAAAGCGGCGTGTGGGGAACGCTCGGCAACGAGGTGAAAGAGTTCAACAAGCGTTTTGCCGAATACCAGGGGGCGAAATACGGCGTCGCCGTCGCCAACGGAACGGTATCGCTCGAAATCATCCTGCGCGCGCTCGAAATCGGGCCCGGCGACGAGGTCATCGTTCCGCCCTACACCTTCAACGCGACGGTGTCGAGCGTGCTGATGGCCGGCGCGACGCCTGTCTTCGCCGATATTGAGGCGGACACCTTCAACATCGACCCGGCCGGAATCGAGAAACACATCACCGAATATACCAAGGCGATTATGCCCGTGCATATCGGCGGCAGGCCCTGCGATATGGACGCCATCCTCGCCGTCGCCGCGAAACATCGCCTGTTTGTCATCGAGGACGCGGCGCAGGCGTGCGCAGCGCAGTGGAAAGGCGCGAAGGCCGGCTCCATCGGCGACGCGGGCTCGTTCAGCTTCCAGGCGAGCAAAAACCTCACCGCGGGCGAGGGCGGCTTCATCACGACCAACGACGAGGCGCTCTACGACCGCTGCTTCTCCATCCACCACTGCGGCCGCGATATGAAAAACGGCCTGTGGTATGACCATCCCCACCTGGGCACCAACGCGCGCATGACCGAATGGCAGGCGGCCATCCTCAACGTGCAGATGGAACGCCTCGACAGCCAGCTCGAGACGCGCATGGACAACGCCGCCTACCTGACGAGACGGCTGAAGGAAATCCCCTTCGTCGCCACGCTGCGCGAGGACGAACGCATCACCAGAAACGCCTATCACCTATATATTTTCCGCTATTTCGCCGACAAAAACCGGGGCGTCACGCGCGAAAAGTTCCTGGAAGCGCTCAAGGCGGAGGGCATCCCCTGCGCGCCGGGCTACGTGCGGCTGTACCGCCAGGGCATGCTGCGCTCGCCGCTGGCGAAAAGAATCCTGCGGCCGGGCACTTCGTACGACAACCTCCTGCTCGAGAACACCGAGAAGGCCTGCTGCGAAGAGGGCGTCTGGCTGTTCCAGTACATGCTGCTGGGCACGCACAAGGATATGGACGACATCGCCGACGCCATCATTAAAATCGGCGAAAACACGGACGAACTGCCGGGATAAATAAACAATATGTGAGCGCGGCGCCGGCATACTTGCACCGGCGCCGCCTTTGTCTTTATAATGCCTGCTACGCCACCTGGCGGAAGATGAGCTCGAACAGCACGAACAGGCGCGTGCTCATCAGGTCGAACAGCAGGTCATTGAGGCGCTGGGTGAACCAATCTACTTCTGGTTCAGCGGGCGGGGCGAGCGTGCCGTCGTCGGTGACGAAGGCCTGCGTCCAGCAGATACCGCCGGGGCCCAGCAGTTGCGCGCGCACATAGCAGCCGATGTCATCCTCATAGGCGTTGAGGTCGATGGTAGCGCCGGTCGCGATGACCTTGCCGTCGGCGATCCACTGAATCTCGGTATAATCTTGACCCTCCAGACTGATCTGGTCGCGGGTTTCGTCCACCGTGACGCGCGTCACCAGCGGGCAGTCGCCCTGCGCTTTGAAATCCGCTCCGAGTTCGAGGCGGGCGTTGCGGCTGCAGGCGAAGAAAGTGCCGTTTTCCATGGCGGTCCTGACGTTTTGCACCGTATTTTCCGGCATCATGAACATTTCGAAAGCGACCCCGATGTCTTTAACGGCGTGCGTGTCGCCGTCGGCAAAGCCCCAGACGTTGCGGCCGTAAGGAATCGTGCTCCGGAGCAGGCAGTCCCAGAAAACGCGGTCGTACAGCGTCGCGCCGTCCTCCTCCACGACGGCTTCGATACCTAAACAGGAAGGGTATTTACGGAAAAGGTCCGTGAAAAAGGCGATGGTTTTCGGATTGCCGGCGTTTTCGGGGTGATTGCGCGAACCGAGCCAGTAGCCGGGATGGTTGATAAAGGTCACGCCGCCCAGGGCGTCGACGCCGGCGATGGGCGTTTCAAAATCGTTCTCCCTGCCCAGGATATTCTGCCCGTAGTCGGCGAAAAAGCCGTTGACATGGGTCAGTTTCATCGACAGGGCGTTGAGTTCTATGCCGAAGGGAACGTCCGTCATTCCCCTGCCGCCCCGGCCGACGCCCGCCGTGATTTCGGCGAGCCGCTCGTCGGTCAGCGGATGCGGCGGGTTCAGGTAGGACATAAAGCTGACCAGCGGCACCGGCTGCGGTTGAATATTCCACCCGCGGTTGACGACGCCGTGGTCGGTCATGCCGAGGATATCGTAACCTGCTGCGTAGTGCGCCTCGATCATCTCGTTAAAATCCGCGCGGCCGTCGCTGGCGGTCGAGTGGGTGTGGAGGTTGGCTTTGTAGGCGCCCCAGGTATCCCAGTCGACGGTTTGGTAGGGGTTGGTTATCGTGTAACTCTTGGCGCCCTTGATGTCGCCGGCCGGATAGGCCGGGACACTCAGCGCCGCAAGCAGCGCGGCCGCCAGCAGGAGGGAAAACGCGCGTTTGCCTGTTTTCGGATGTTTCATGTTTCAAAAATTCCTTTCAACAAATTAATCAAACTGCCGGATAAGCAGGGATAGTATCACATAAAGCCGCGTGCTTTTCACCTCAAAAACGAGGCGGTCCAGAAACGCCCGCAGGGGCGACGGTTCCGGTTCGGCGGGCGGCGCGCTGCCGTCGTCGGTCACGAAAGCCTGCGTGAAGCAGATGCCGCCGGGGCCCTTAAGCTGGGCGCGCACATAACGGCCGATTTCGCTTTCATGATCGTTCAGGTCGATGGTTCCCCCTTCGGCGATGACCTTGCCTCGCGATATCCATTGGACGGCGTCAACGTTTGCGCCTTCAATGGTAATGGTTTCCTGCGCGGCGTCGACGGCGATTCGGCGCACGGAAGGCATCGGTCCGGAGCCTTTGAAATCCGCGCCGAGTTCATTGAATGCCAGGCGGGAACAGGCGAAAAAGGTGCCGTTTTCCAGCGCGGCGCGGACATTCGCCTGATTGTTCGCCGGCATCATGAGCACCTCGAAAGCGGAAAAGAGGCTTTCGGTTTCATGCGCGTCGGCGTTGGCGAAAGCCCAGACGTTGCGGCCGGACGGGAGCACATACTCGAGCAGGTTGTCCCAGAATACACGGTCGCTGCGCGTGGAGGTTTCGGTCCCGTTGACGATTTCGACGCCGAGGCAGGAGGGGTACTTTTTGAGAAGTCTGCCGATAAACCTGATTTTATCGGGGTTATTCGCCTGCGCGGGGTCGTCCTTGGCGCCGGTCCAGTCGCCGGGGTGGTTGATGTGAGAAATCCCGCCGAGCGCCTGGGCGGCGGCGATGGGGCCTTCAAAGTCGTTTTCCTTACCCCACTTGCCCTGGCCGTAGTCGGCAAAAAAGGTATTGACATGGGCGTAAGTCATCGAAGCGGCGTTTTGCTCGATGCCCAGAGGCACCTCCGTCATGCCCCTGCCGCCGCGGTCCGAACCCGCGGCGATTTCGGCGGCGCGTTCGCTTGTCAGCGGTTTCGGTTTAACAAAAATGGCTTTGAAACTGATCAGGGGCACCGTCTGCGGCGCCGTATCCCAGCCGCGGCTGACAACGCCATGGTCGGTCAGCGCAAGGACATCGTACCCTTCGGTGTAATAAGCCTCGACGGTCGCCCCGACATCGAGCGGCCCGTCGCTGGCGAAGGTATGGGTGTGAAGGTTGGCGCGGTAGGCGCCCCAGGTGTTCCAGTCGACGCTTGCGTAAGGGTTTATGATGGTAAAATGCCTTTCCCCCGCTGCGGAAGCCGTCAGGCACAGCGGCGTGAGCATCATGGCCGCGAACAGCGCGCAAGCCAAACGGCGTAAAGCGATATATTTTTTCATTCTATTGTGCCCCTTCTCCCCGGACCGGTCAGTATATTCTGTGTGATTATTCTGTTTTATCCGCTATTTCCCGCGCCGCGGCAAAGGCGGCCTTGTAGAGGTCCTCGCGGCAGGTTCTGACAATTTCCTCCCACGGCCTGCCCGCTTCGGATGCGGCGAACATTCCGCGCACGCCGAGTCCGGTCATCGCCTGCGCCCCCTCGCCGAGGGAACCGCAGACCGCGTAGACGCGCTTGCCCGCCGCGGCTGCCCTGCGTGCGACGCCTGCGCAGACCTTGCCGCGCACGCTTTGGGCGTCCATCCTGCCTTCGCCGGTGATGACGACGTCCGCCTTCTCCAGTTGTTTTTCAAAACCAGCGGCGTCGAGCAGCAGGTCGATGCCCGAGCGCAGCGTGCCGCCGAGAAACGCGACGGCGCCCGCGCCCATGCCGCCCGCCGCGCCTGCGCCCGGCACCGCGGCGACATCGCAGCCGAGGTCTTTTTTGATGATTCCGGCCATGTTGCGCAGCCCTTCGTCAAGCAGGCGCACCGTCGCCGGGTCGGCGCCCTTCTGCGGCGCGAACACGAAGGCGGCGCCTTCGGGGCCGTAGAGGGGGTTGTCGACATCGCAGGCGGCCTGCACGCTCGCGCCGAACGGTTCCGCCGGCCGGACGATACGGCGCACGTCAGACATGGAGGCGCCGACAGGCGGTAGTTCCCGGCCCGCGGCGCCGAGAAAGCGGTAACCGAGGGCCGCCGCCATGCCGATGCCGCAGTCGTTGGTCGCGCTGCCGCCCAGGCCGAGGATGACGCTCTTCGCGCCGTGATTCACGGCGTCCAGCAGCATTTCGCCGACGCCGAAGGTCGACGCCAGGGCGGGGTTGTTCCCCGCGCCCGCCAGCACCAGCCCCGCGCAGGAAGCCATATCCATCGCGGCGGCGCCGCCGGGCAGAACGGTGTAACCCGCCTCGACCCTTTCCCCGTGGGGGCCGCCGACAACGACGGTTTTACGTTCGCCGCCGCAGGCGGCTTGCAGGGCGAGGGAAAAGCCCTCGCCGCCGTCGGCGGCGGGGAGTTTGGCGACAGCAGAACCCGGCACGGCCGCAAGCACGGCCCGCGCGACAATGTCGCAGACCTCGGGCGCCGTCAGGGTGCCTTTGAAGGAGTCGGGGGCGATGAGAAACGATAGCATAGTTTGATTTCCCCGCGTCTCGGCTTCGCTGTCAGGAACCTGCCATTTCGCGCAGGAACCGCTTGAAAAAGCCGATGGCGTCGCCGAGTGTCGAAACGGGAATCCTCTCGTCGGTGGCATGGGTGCACAACAGCAGTTCGGGGCTGACGGTGAAGGGAGCGAAACGGTAGATGTTGTCGCAAATCGGTTCGTAGAAGCAGGCGTCCGTGCCGCCCATCACGAGGTAGGGCGCGACGATATTGTCGGGATTGGCCTGAACGCAGAGCTTTTCGATGGTGCGGAACGCGCGCGAATCGGTTGGGGAAAACTTGGAAGCCTCTTTGCCTTTCAAGCGCTTGATTTCGATATTCTTATGCGGCGAAACCTTGCGGATGTGCTCTTCGACATCCCGCATGGTGGTGCCGGGCATCTGCCGGAAGTTGACGGTAACGCTGGCTTTTTGCGGCAGCACGTTGGCCGCGGGGCTGCCCTGCGCCATCGTGGCGGCCGTTGTCGTGCGGATCATGCAGGCCGCAGGGGGCAGTTTTTTCATCACGGTTTTGAGAAGCGGCTTGAGAATCGGGACATTGCAGGCGACCAGGCGCGCGGGGTAAGAGGTATTGCGCCCTATTTTGCCGAACAAGTCGCTGAGAAACGGCTGAAACTGTGCTTTGAACTGATGCCTTTCAAGCGCCCTGACAATATCGGCCATTTTTCCGACGCCCGTATGGGCCGGCGGCTGGGAAGAATGGCCGCCCTTTTCGATGACGCTGATTTCATAATCGACATAGCCCTTTTCGGCGATACCGACGCCGGCCAGCCGTTTGTCGATGATGCCTTTTACTTTCACGGGTAAAATCGCGCCGCCCTCGTCGAGCACGCAGTCGAGGCGGACGCCGCGCTCTTGCAGCGTTTCCATAATTGCGTGGGCGCCGGCGTTTTCGGAGCCGACAACTTCTTCGTTATGGCCGAAACAAAGGTACACGTCGCGCAGGGGTTGAAAGCCCTCGGCCAGCAGGTCCTCGACGGTCTCCATAATACAGATCAGTTGGTTTTTCATGTCCAGGGCTCCCCTGCCCCAGATATATTCGCCGTCGTTGAAACCCTCGAAGGGAGGATGCGTCCAATCCCCCAGCGTTCCGGCGGACACGGGCACGACGTCCTGGTGAGCCAGCAGCGCCACGGCGTCCAGCGAGGGGTCAGAACCTTTCCAGCGGTAAATCAGGCTGGCCTGCGCGACCGTTTCGCGCGTGAGGTTCTTTTTAATCAGCGGATAGGCCTCGTCGAGGAAGTCTCGGAACTCCGCAAACTTCGTCCAGTCGACGAGTTCGTCTTCGGGATAGGAAACCGTCTCGATGGCGATGGCGCGGCTGAGATTTTTCTCCGCGCGCGCGCGGTCGATCTTTTCGGGTGAAAGGGGACCGAAATCCTTTTTCGGCGGTTTGAAGAAAGCCGCGCGGACGAGCGTTACGGCAATCAGGGCGGCAAGCAGCCCCAGCAGGATATAGAGTACGGTCAAGAAAGCATCCCCCATCGTTAAGTCTCCTTCATAAATCCCGATACGGACCCATTTATACAAAAAACCGACGCGACAGCCAGGCGCGGAAACGTTTGTTGCGTGTGACATAAGCAAAAAAGCCGATCATCACCGCGCAGGAGAGGCAGACGATGAGCGAAACGGCGGCCACCGGCTTTTTGCCGAGATAGGTGTGCAATATTATACCCGCGCAGGCGCTGTAAACGCAAGTAAGCGACAAAACAGCGATGACGATACGCGGCCAGTCCCTTTTTTCAAGCCTGAACCAGAAGACAAAGGCCGCAAGGCAAACGGCCAGGACGGCGACGAGAGGGACGGCCGTCCTGTAAAACCAGGCAGTTTCGCCCTTGACGACAAAGAAGATGTAAATATACAGCGTCACCGCCACGGTATCCAGCGCCAGCAGAAAATAGGGGTTGACCTTTTTCCAGAAAAACGGCTGGACAAAGAGCACCCAGGCCAGCGTGCTCGAGGATACGGCGTAAAGCGCCCAGACGCCCGTGTCCGGATACAACAGGTTGGCGATAACGCAGATGATGTTGGGGATGGCCAGCGAGACCGAAATAAGGAAAGCGACATAGCGGCGCCGGATACCTGCCGGCAGGACTACTTCGCCGGAATATGCCCGCCGCGCCGCCGCGCCGCCGTCCGGCTGCGGGGAACGGGGGTTGACGACCGGCGTGTCGCACAGGGGGCAAGACGCCGCGCCGTTTTCCAGCTCGACGCCGCACTCGACACAATAGGACATGGCCGGCACCTCCTTCAGTTTTTGTTGCTTTCGACCCGCACGGGAACTCCGGCCCGGATAAAATGGGTAAAAACCGCCTTTTCGATATCCGTTTCCCGATAAACGTTCGAACAGGTCAGCGCGAAGACATTGCCGCAGCTGACCGCGCCCCAGCGGGCGCCGTTGAGAATACCGGGGCCCGAGGCGAAAATCAGGCTTTCGACATGGCCGCGCATGCCGGCGGGCAGTTCCACTTTGCCGAAATTGGTCAGCAGCACGCTGGTCGACTGTTCGCCGGATATGCGGAAATGCACGCCGATACCCGCCTTTTTCAGCGCCAGGGGCAGTGCGCGCATCAGCGGGTTGGTCTGCAGCCGCCTGTTGGCGCTCATCAGCGCGTTAAGGCGCTTGGGGTCGTTTTCCGTCCGTACGCCCAGTTTGACGGCGCGCAAAATCTCCTCAAACGTATAATCGCCGAGCATAGGGTCGATGCCGATATTCATGCAGAGCACAAAGTTGCGAAGCGTTTGGGACGGGAAATGGTTGCGCAGGTTGACCGGTATCTGGATGCTGACGCGCTTAGTCTTGCGCTGCTCAAGCGCTTGTTTGCGCAACATAATATCGAGTAAAACTGCGGCGGTGTACTCGGTGATGGTGACGCCGCTGCTTTTTGCAACGGCCGAAACCCGGTCGAGCGGCATAAAGCCGGTGGTGAGGTGCAGGGTGTGGTGCGGCAGGCGCGTGCCCTTCGCGTGATAGGCGAACCCGTTGAACCGCCTGAGTTTCGCTTTGGAAGATGCGTATCGTTCAAAGGAATCTTCCATCTCGCCTTCGGATGCCTGAGACGCGGTGTCAAGCACGGCGCCTCCGGCGCCGGTATGGATGCCGTCCAGGTTCAGGTAGCGCGCCGCCAGCGTGCAGATAAAGCGGGAAGCGCCGTAACCGTCGCACAGGGCGTGGTAAAAATCAACCGATATGCGGTTGTGGCGGTAGTATACGCGGAAAAGGAAACGCCTGTTTTCGTTAAAACGGATGCGGTAACAGGGGTTTTTGATATCCGGCATGACGGGCGGCGCGGCCGCGCCGTTTTTTTCGAAGTAATACCAAAAGAAGCCCCTGCGTATCCTGACGTCAAAGCAGGGAAAACGCGCAAGGGTTTCTTCGAGCGCTCTTTCGAGCAGGTCCGGCTTGACTTCCCTGTCGAGTACGACGGAGAAACGGAAAATGTTGGACCATCGCTGCGTGTTCTGCCCGGGGAAAATGGTCGCGGCGTTGTCAAGCTTGAACCAATGCCTCTGTTTTGGAGCCGTTTGGCCGGTGTTGGGCATACGCGCGCCTTATGTGTCCTTATCGGTCTGGTGTTCCGGTTTGAGGTTGCCGGATTTATGGGCCCGGTGCAGCAGTTCGGTCCTGATTTCTTCCGGGGTGACCCCCTTGAAAGCCATGAGGATCTCGACATGGTAAATCAGGTCGCCGATTTCGTCGATGAGCTGTTTATGGTCCGCGTTCTTGGCGGCGATGATGGTTTCGGCCGCTTCCTCCCCGACTTTTTTCAAAATTTTGTCGAGACCTTTCCCGAACAGGTAACAGGTGTAGGATCCGTCGATGGGATTTTCGACGCGGTGCGTAATGGTCCTGTAAAGGCTGTCGAAGGCGTCCTGCATCAAGATCACTCCTTTTCCTCTTTCGATTTCGCTGACCACAGTTTGGTATAAAAACAGGATGTATGGCCGGTATGGCAGGCCGGGCCGTTGGGGATGACCCTGATGAGCAGCGTATCCTGGTCGCAGTCAACGGAAATGTTGACCACCTTCTGGGTGTGGCCGGAAGTTTCGCCTTTATTCCAAAGTTTTTGTCTTTTGCGGGAGTAGAACCAGGTGGTCCCCGTCTCCATGGTCTTGAGCAGCGACTCTTTGTTCATATAGGCAAGCATCAGCGTTTTGCCGGTTTTGTAATCGTTGACGATGGCCGGGATGAGTTCCTGCTTGTAAAACAGGCGGTTGATGTCCACTTGATCTCTTCTTTCCATAGATTTTATCCGTTGTTTTCCGCATTCGGCTCTTCCGCCGCCCTGACGGCGTCGTTCAGAGACAGACTGCCGCTGTAAAGGCTCCTGCCGCAAATGGCCCCGAACATGCCCGCCTCCCTGAGCGCAGCGATGTCGCCGAGGCTGCTGACACCGCCGCTGGCGATGATATGGCAGGAAACGGACTTTTTCAGCTTTTTCAGGCGTTCCAGGCAGGGGCCCGAGAGCATTCCGTCACGGTCGATGTCGGTAAAGATGATGTATCGCACCCCGAGTTTTTCCATCACGCGGGACAGCGCGATATAGTCGACGGCGCTCACGCGCGTCCAGCCGTCCGAGGCCGCTTTGCCCGCCTTGGCGTCGATACCCACCGCGACGCGTTCGTGGCCGAACTCATGGACCGCGGCGGCGACCGTGAAGGGGTCGCTGAGCGCGGCGGAACCGAATACCACGCGCGCGATACCCTGCGAGAGATAATTCCGCGCGTCCTCCAGCGACCGGATGCCGCCGCCGAGCTGGACTTGCAGGCCGCTTTCCTTCGCGAGGGTGACGAAGACGGCGCTGTTGACCGGTTTGCCGGAAACGGCGGCGTCCAGGTCGACGGTATGCAGCCATCGGGCGCCCGCCGCGCGGAAAGCCCGCGCCGTTTCGAGCGGGTCGGCGGAAACTTTCTCCGCCGTGGAAAACTCGCCCTTGCGAAGGCGGACGCATTCGCCCGCTTTGATGTCGATGGCCGGAAAAATCAGCATCAGCCGAGTACCCCTTTGGTGGAGACCGGTCCCCCGACTTTCACGGCGGCGGCGATGCTCACGGCGTAAGCGCAGGCTTTGAACAGCGCCTCGATTTTATGGTGGGAATTGCTGCCCCCGAGGCAGCGCAGGTGCAGCGTAAACCCGGCGTTGAAAGCGAACGCACGGAAAAATTCGGCGCACAGGCAGGTGTCGAAATCGCCCGCCTTCTGCTCGTCGAAACGCGCGTCAAAAACGATAAAGGGCCTGCCGCTGATATCGACGGCCGCGAAGCCGAGCGCCTCGTCCATCGGCACATAGAAACTGCCGAAACGGGCGATGCCGCCTTTGCCGCCGAGCGCTTTGGCGAAAGCCTTGCCCAGCACGATGCCGGTGTCCTCGACGGTGTGGTGGGCGTCGACCGCCAGGTCCCCTTTCGCCCGGACATCCAGGCCGAAACCGCCGTGAACCCCGAAGGCGCACAGCATATGGTCAAAAAAGCCGATGCCCGTATCGGCCGACACCTCGCCGCCGTCGAGGTTCAGCCGGACGGAAATCTCCGTTTCGTTTGTTTTGCGTTTCACTTGGGCGCTTCGCATAAGATATCTCCTCCGCCGCTTGATGAGGAACAGAAACTTTCGACAGCCGCGATGAGCTCGACGTTCTCAAG
The DNA here is from genome assembly GCA_022706685.1 of Bacillota bacterium. Taxonomy (GTDB): domain Bacteria; phylum Bacillota; class Clostridia; order Oscillospirales; family Acutalibacteraceae; genus UBA1447. Next base: position 22,314 of record JAKJCA010000027.1, on the reverse strand, counting down.
ATTGCGGCCCGCGGTGACACGCAGGCAATCGCCGAAGCGGCGAACAAGAATGCCGCTGCCGAGTAGATGCCCGAATAGTTTTTCGCATTGAGCAGTTTCAGTATACACGAAATTCGCGTCAGCCGCAACGGGCCTCAGCTGGTCGGGGAAGGCGCGCGCGAGGCGGCCGAACTCCTGCCAGAGCATATCCCGCGAAGATTTGATGAGGTTGACCGAGTGCGTGATGGCTTCGGGCTTTCGGAACACCGCCGCGCCGATGGCCTGGCTGAGCGCGTTGACGTTGTATGGCGATTTTGCGCTCTTGAGCGCGCGAGTGACCGACGGCGACGCAAAAGCAAAGCCGATTCTCGCCGCGGCCAGGCCCATGGCTTTGGACATGGTGCGCAGAACGACAAGATTCTCAAACTCCGCCAGGCGCGGAAGAATCGAACGGCCGTAAAAATCCATATACGCCTCGTCGACGACCACCAGGGCATCCACGCTTCGTACGATTTCAAGCACCTCCTGCTCGCTCATACCGACCGAGGTGGGGTTGCAGGGGTTGGAAAAAATCACCATGGATGCCTTTTCGGCTCGGGCTGTCTCTATCGCCGCTTGTATGTCGATAGTATAGTCCGGCCTTTTCTTGGCCCGGATGCAAACGCTCTCCGCCAGATAGCCGTAAAAGGCGTACATGCTGAAATCCGGCTCGAAACATAGAACCCGGTCCCCTTTTTGGAGGAAGGCGGAAAAAAGGATGCTTGTCAGTTCGTCGCTGCCGTTGCCCGCCGTGACGCAATCGGCCGGCACGCCGTACCATGCGGCGGCCGCGCGGCACAGGTCCGCCGCGGAGGGGTCGGGATAGCGGTTGAAATGCAGCGCGTCGACGCAGGCGCGGATATCGGCCATGACGTCGTCGGGCAGGGACAGGAACGACTCGTTCGCGTCGAGGCGGATACGGGCCTTCGCCTGGCCGGGCTCGTAGGGGGACAGGTTTCTGATTTTGGCGTTGAGTTCGAAAGGCATTTATCGGAACCTCGCTTGAAGTGAATTCTCGTGGGCGAACAGGCCTTCCGCGCGCGCGATTTCGGCGACATGGTCCCTGGCTTCCTCAAGGGCGGCGCGGGTATAGTAAATAAAACTGGATTTTTTGACGAAACTGTCGACAGAAAGCGGGGAAAAGAACCTTGCCGTGCCCCCGGTGGGCAGGACGTGGTTGGGCCCTGCATAATAGTCGCCCAGGCATTCCGGCGAATAGTGGCCCAGGAACACCGAACCGGCGTTGTCGATCATGCCGATGTACTCGAGCGGATTTTGCGTGCAGATTTCGACGTGTTCCGCGGCAAGTTCGTTGGCGAGGTCCACCGCTTCGGCAAGCGTGCCGAGGACAATGACAGCTCCGTAATCGCGCAGCGATTTTTCGATGATGTCCCTGCGCGGCATGGCGGCAATCTGCTTGTCGATTTCGCGGACGGTTGCCTGCGCGGTCTCGAGCGAATCGGTCAGCAGAATCGCGCTGGCGAGTTCGTCGTGCTCCGCCTGCGACATCAGGTCCGCCGCAAGGCAGGCCGGGTCGGCCGAGGCGTCTGCCACGATAAGGATTTCGCTGGGGCCGGCCACCATGTCGATATCGACCGTACCGTAGAGCAGGCGCTTCGCCGTCGCCACATAGATGTTGCCGGGGCCGACGATTTTGTCGACCTTCGGGATGGTTTCGGTGCCGAAAGCCAGGCCGGCAACGGCTTGGGCGCCGCCGACGAGAAACACCCGGTCGACGCCGGCAATCGCGGCGGCGGCAAGGATATCGCTGTTGGGCGTACCGCCGCGGCCGGGCGGCGTGACCATGACAATCTCTTTAACCCCGGCGATTTTGGCGGGGATGGCATTCATCAGCACCGACGAGGGGTAGGCGGCCGTCCCGCCCGGGACGTAGATGCCGACGCGCTCGAGGCCCCGGACGCGCTGGCCAAGAATCGCGCCGTTGTCTTCAGTGGTCAGCCAGCTTTGCTGGCGCTGGCGTTCGTGGAAAGCGGTGATATTTTCGGCCGCTTTCTGCATCGAATAAACCAGGTCAGGATCCGTGTTTTTCAGCGCCGTTTCCATCTCGAAGGGGCCGAGTTCCGTCTTGGGAGGAAGGGCGCCGTCAAACTGCAGCGTGTATTCCGCGATGGCGCCGTCGCCGTTGAGCTGGACGTTGTAAATGATTTCGCTCACCGCGGCCGTCACCTTGCGGTCGACCTCCGAGCTGCGTGTTTTCAGCTGGCCGAGAAGCGCGCGCTCGGCAAAACCGTCCGCTACCGTTATCGTGATCATTCGATGAACTCCTTTGCGGTCTCCGCGTCGGCAAGGAAGGACTCGATCTCTTCCTTGCGCATTTTCATGCTGGCGATGTTGACGATGATTCTGGCGGAAACGGGCATAATCTCCTCCACCACTTCCAGCCCGTTTTCGCGCAGCGTCGTGCCGGTTTCGACAATATCGACGATGGCGTCGGCCAGGCCGAGCAGGGGCGCAAGTTCCACCGAACCCTCGATTTTGATGATGCGGACATCCATCCCCTTGCCCTCGAAGAACTTGCGGGCCACGTTGGGGTATTTGGTGGCGATGACCTTTTTGTTGTAGCCCTCATAAAAATGCTTGCCTTTTTCGGCGGCGAGGGCAAAGAAGCATTTGCCGAAGCCGAGGTCGGTCGTTTCATAAATCTCGGCGGCATATTCGACGATGGTGTCTTTGCCGACGATGCCGATGTCGCAGGCGCCCTGTTCGACATAGGTGATGACATCGGCCGCCTTGGCGATGACGACCTCATAGTCGTCCACCGGCACAATCAGCTTGCGCCCTTTGGCGTTGAAGCGCGCGCAATCGAGCCCCATGGTCGTAAAGAGGTTCGCCGCTTTCTTTTCAAGCCTGCCCTTGGTTACCGCGATTCGCAAAGGTCTCATGTCATCGTCTCCTTTTTTATCGTCACTGTGCTGATTCCCTGTTCCGAAATGATTTCGAGGCGTTCGATATGCTTGACGCGCGCATAGTCGTGCGCTTCGTCCTCGCCGTTGAAGATGCAATGCTCGCAAACGACACCCCGGGCGCTGAGTTCCCTGCAGCGCTGCAGCGCGAACGTTTCGAAACCTTCGCGCCCGAATACCAGGACGGCCGGGGGCGGCGGTGCCGCGGCGCTGTTGCGCGCCAGCAGGACTTCGGAAAGCGAATCGATTTCGACGCCGAAGCCGGTCGAGGGCATGGGCCTGCCGAATTCCCCCGCGAGCTTGTCGTAGCGACCGCCCGAAACCACCGTCAGGCCGGAACCTTCGACGAAACCCCTGAACACGACGCCCGTATAATAGTGGTTGCGGTGGACCAGGCCCAGGTCGATCTGTATTTTGTCGCCCAGGCCGATGGCGGCGAGTTTGCCCGCCAGCGTGCCGAGGTATTTGACGGCGTGCCTCTCTTCCCTGCCGGAAAAAATCTTTTCGGCTTCCTCAAGGACACGCGTCGAGCCGAAAAGGCGCGGCAGCGCCGCAAGGGCGCGGACCGCTTCGCTGTCGCCCAGCGCCGCCAGCCGCTCGTTGAGGGCGGTGAGGTTTTTCGTTTCGATGTGTTCCCTGATTTCCGCCCGTGTCTCTTCGTCGGTGTCGAGGGCTTTCGCGAGCGATTGAAAGATGCCGGCATGGCCGATTTCAAGGGTATAGTCCGTCACCCCGCAGGCAGCCAGGGCGTCGGCCGCCGTAACGATGACCTCGAGGTCCGCCTTTTCGCCGCCCGCGCCGAGCAGTTCGATGCCGCTTTGCGTCGATTCGTTCCTTCTGCCGGAAAAGGGGTCCGCGCGTTTGAAAACACGCTGGTTATAAAAGAGGCGGATGGGTGTTTTTTCGTCGCGCAGGCGCGTCGCGGCCACGCGGGCGATGGGCAGCGTGCTGTCCGGCCGCATGACCAGCATTCTGCCCGAGGAGTCGGTCATCATATAGAGGTTCTCCGCCGCAAAGCCGGAGGACTTGCGGTTGAAGACGTCGAAAAACTCAAACGCGGGAGTCAGCACGCGGCTGTAGCCCCGGCTTTCGAAAAGAGCGGAGAGTTTCTCCTGCAGCGAGGAACGCAGGGCGCATTCCCCGAAAAGCAGGTCCCGTGTGCCGTCGGGCGTGATGTTGGCGTATTTGTTCACAGCGGTCTCCTTTGCGCGGCGGCGTGTTCGTATCGCTTTAGTATGCTACTATGCTACCACGCTAAATTGACGGTGTCAACCCCGCGGCTCAAAAAAGTGAGAGCTGTCCCGAGGCGGCCATGTCGTCCTCCCTGCCGGTTTTGGGCGCGCAGGCAGGAATACCGGCGAGGGCGCCGGCGCTTTCGAGCGCTTCGACGACGGTTTTGGAGATACCGGCGTTCTTTTTCAGCCAGTCGATGCCCGGTATCTCACCGCCGCAGGAGACAAGGAAGTCATATAGTTTGCGCGCGGCGACCGGGCCGACCCCCGGAAGCGCGCTGAAAGGCAGACGGAGGTTGCCGTTTTCGATGACGTATTCCTCCGCCTTGGATTTTTTCAGGTCGACGCCTAAGAAGCCGATATTGCGTGCGCCCGCCTCGTTGACCAGTTCGAGCGTCAGGAGATGCTCTTTGTCTTTGGCGGAGGCCTTGTGCTTCTCCTCCGCCTGGCGGAGCGCCAGGATTTTTTTCTTGAGGCCTGCGCGGCTCAGCGAGAGAATATCGCGGCCCAGGTCGCCCGTTCGCAGGCTCATGTATGCGGCGTAGAACTCGGCGGGATAATAAATCTTATACCAGCCGGACCTCAGCGCGTCGAGCACATAAGCCGCGGCGTGCGCTTTGGGGAACATATATTTGATTTTTATGCACGACTCGATATACCACTCGGGCACATGGGCGGCGCGCATCTCGTTTTTCAGCTCGGCCGTCAGCTGGTCCGCCGCGCGGCCTTTGCGCACGATTTCCATAATCTTGAACGCCGAACTCGGGCGCATTCCTTTACGCATCAGATAGGTCATGATGGAATCCCTGGTGCCGATGACCTCGGAGATGCCGCAGATGCCGTTGCGGATGAGGCTTTGCGCGTTGCCGTTCCACACGTCCGTCCCGTGGGAAAGGCCCGATATCTGCAACAGGTCGGCAAAGGTTTTCGGTTTGGCTTCCAGAATGATGCCGATGGTCTTTTTGGTGCCCATTTCGGGCAGGAAGAGCGTGCCGGTTTCGCACAGGATATCCTCGGCGGTCACGCCGAGCGGCGCGGGGCTCCTGAAAAGTTCGTAAACGGCGGGGTCGAAAATATCGGCCTGCGCGGCCTTTACCCCGGTCAGGTCTTCCAGGCGCTTGAACATCGTGGGCATGACATGGCCGAGAATGTCCAGTTTCAAAATGGTGTCGTGCAGCGAGTCAAAGTCGAAATGGGTCGTCACCGTGTGCTTCTCTTCGTCGTCGGCGGGAAACTGGACGGGCGTAAAATCTTCGATCTCCATATCCGAGGGAATGATGACCATCCCGCCGGGATGCTGGCTGGTGGTTCTTTTAACGCCGGTGATGCCCATCTTCAGGCGGTTTTCCTCGGAACGCGGCAGGCTTTTGCCTCTTTCTTCGGCCCACTTTTTGACATAGCCGAAGGCGGTTTTTTCCGCGACGGTGAGGATGGTGCCGGCTTTGAACACATTGTCTCTGCCGAAAATCTCTTCGGTATATTTATGGGCTTTGGCCTGAAACTCTCCGGAGAAATTCAAGTCGATGTCGGGCACTTTTTCACCCGAGAAGCCGAGGAATGTTTCAAAAGGAATATCCTGGCCGTCGCGCAGCATCTTCGCGCCGCAGCGCGGGCAGTCCTTGGCGGGCAGGTCGTAGCCGGAGCCGACGCTGCCGTCGAGGAAAAACTCGCTGTACCGGCAGGCGGGGCACAAATAATGCGGCGCGAGGGGATTGACCTCGGAGGTGCCGGTCAGGAAGGCCGTCAGCGAAGAACCGACCGAACCGCGCGAGCCGACATGGTAGCCGTGCCGCTCGGAATATTCCACCAGCATCTGGGCAACGATATAGAGCATGGCGTAGTCGTTCTTGAGGATGGAGCTGAGTTCTTTGTCATAGCGCTCCCTGACATATTCGGGCAGAGGGTCGCCGTAGAGTTCGACCACCCGCCTGTCGCAGATGTTTTTGAGTTTTTCCTCGGAGCCCTCGATTTTCGGCCGGTACTGCTCGTCGCGGACCGGGGTGATTTTTTCAATCATGCCGGCGATACGGTTGGTATTGGTCACCACCGTTTCATAGGCGGCTTCCTCCCCGAGGTAGGCAAATTCGGCGAGCATTTCCGCGGTGGTACGGAAATAAAGCGGCGGCTGGGCGTCGGCGTCCGCATAGCCCTGCGCGTCGAGAAGGATTTCCCGGAAAACGGCGTCTTCGGGTTTGAGGAAATGCACGTCGCCCGTTGCCGCGACCAGTTTGCCCATCCGGTGCGCAAGGTCGACGATTTTTTTGTTGATGTTCCGGATGGCCTCTTCGTTTTTCACGCGGCTTTCCCGGATGAGGTGCGCGCTGTTGGCGGCGGGCTGGATCTCGAGGTAATCGTATTTTGCGGCGACGGAATCGACGGTTTCGTCGTCCTCCCCTTCCAGAATGGCTCTGAACAGTTCGCCTGAATCGCAGGCGCTGCCCAGCAGCAAACCCTCGCGGTAATCGTTGAGAATCTCTTCCGGGATGCGCGGAACGCGCTTGAAAAACTCGCAGTTGGAACGCGAAACCAGGCGGTAAAGGTTTTTCAGCCCCGTATAGTCACGTACCAGAAGAATCAGGTGGTAAGTGTTGCGCGCCCTGGGATCTACCCGCACGGACAATTGCCGCAATTGTTCGAGATTTTGTATCCCCTCGCCGGTAGCGCGCGCCAGCAGGCGGACAAATATCGATAAAAGCGCTTCGGCGTCATTCAAGGCGCGGTGATGGCCGAAATCTTTGACCTCGAAATGCTTGGCAAGGGTATCCAGGCGGTAATTGCCGAGGTCCGGTTCCAGGGCTCTCGCCAGCGGGAGCGCATCGACAAACGAGGGCCGGAAGGCGATGCCGCACCGCCGGCAGGCCGCCTTCAGAAAATTGATGTCGAAGCGGGCGTTGTGCGCCACCAGTACGGCATCGCCGCAAAAGCGCAGGAAATCCTCGAGCGCCTGTTTCTCTTTCGGGGCGTCTTTGAGCATGCCGGGGTCGATGCCCGTCAACGCGATAATCTCGGGCTTGAGTTTGACTTTGCCCGGGTTGATAAGCGTCGAAAAAGTTGCTGCGCGTGTGCGCTGCTCAAATTTCACCGCGCCGATTTCGATGATTCTGTCCCCGGCAAAGTCCAGGCCTGTCGTCTCGATGTCGAAAACAACGAAACCGCCCTCAAAATCCCCGGCGGCTTCGCCATAGACCACCGGTTCGGCCGCGGCAAGATAGGCCTCCATGCCGTAGATGATTTTGATATCGGGATACGAGGATATCTTGTCCGCCGCCTCGGGAAAGGATTGCACGCAGCCGTGGTCGGTAATCGCCACCGCGCTGTGGCCGAACGCGTCGGCCTGTTGAATGAGCGCTTTCGGTGAAATAACGGCGTCGAGGGCGGACATGTTCGTGTGGGCGTGCAGTTCGACGCGCTTGTGCTTGGCGTCATCGCTTTTGGGAATCAGGCCGACCAGATTGATACTCTCGGCATTGATAAGATAGTCGCCGTAATAACGGTCGTTCTGCACCGTCCCCCGCACGATGATACCCTTGCCTGGCATAATCCCCGCGCGCAGGCGGCGCGCCTCTTCGATATTTACAAATGCCTTGGCGGCGAAAGAACCGGTCGCGTCAGCGATACAAAACTCGAAGATGACGCTGTTGCCGTCGCGGGTCTTGATTTCCTTGACGTCGAATATTTCGCCAAACACATTGACCCGGCCGGAATCGTGGCTGATTTGGGCGATGGGCAGCGGTTTGCCGCGGATCAAACTGCCGAGAAGCACCCGTTCGGTTCCGCTTTCGATGGGAAGGTCCGCATATTTCCTTTTTTGCCGGCGTGGGGCGGTCTCCCGCACGGCAGCCGGTCCGGCGCCCGGTTGGGTATCGGGATATCGCGCGGCGATGCGCACGCTGCCGAAGCCGACGGCGGCACGTATGGCCTGCTCGGTTTCTTCCAGGACGGCCGGATCGACGGGTTGGTCAAAACTGACGCTGAAAACGATGGAATTAGCCGCCTCGCTGTATTCGACGTCGGTTAACAGCCCGCCGGAGAGCTGTGAAAGTAAACTCGCGTCGCTGACGTGCGGCGCGATTTTTACGGCGAAAGGTTCGGGTTTCATGTTGTTTCCTCTGTTATAAATGTTCCAATTCTTTCAGGAGTTCTTCCACAATGCTGCCTTCCGGCACTTTTTTGACGATTTCGCCTTTTTTGAACAGCAGGCCGACGCCGTCCCCGCCCGCGATGCCGATATCCGCCTCTTTCGCCTCGCCCGGCCCGTTGACCGCGCAGCCCATGACGGCGATTTTCACGTTTTTGGTGCAGCCCGCGAGCGCCTTTTCCACCTCGGAGGCGAGTTTGATGATATCGATGCGTGCCCTGCCGCAGGTCGGGCAGGAAACCAGTTCGGGCCCCTCGCGCCGGACGCCCGCTGCTTTCAGGATGTCGATGCCCGCCGCAACTTCCGCAAGCGGCTCGTCGGTCAGGGAAACCCGGATGGTGTCGCCCAAACCCTCCAGCAGCAGCGCGCCGATACCCGCGGCGGATTTAATAAGGCCCATACGCATGGTCCCCGCTTCGGTGACGCCGATATGCAGCGGATACGCGCAGCGGGAAGCAACGAGCCGGTAGGCCTCGACCGTAACGGGAACGTCCGAAGATTTGATGGAAAGGACGATGTCGGTAAAACCGTGCTTCTCCAGCAGTTCTGCATGGCGCAAAGCGCTTTCGCACAGGGCCTCTGCGGTCGGCCCGCCGTATTTCTGAAGCAGGGGCTTCTCCAGCGAGCCGGCGTTGACGCCGATACGGATGGGTATGCCTGCGGCGCGGCAGGCGTCCGCGACCTGTTTGACGCGGTCGTCCGCCCCGATGTTACCGGGGTTGAGCCTGATTTTGTCCGCCCCCGCTTCCACGCACGCGAGCGCGATACGGTAGTCGAAATGAATGTCGGCGACGACGGGGACCCTGACCGCGCTCCTGAGAGCCGGGATCAGGGCAACGGCCTGCCGGTCGGCAACAGCGACGCGGATGATTTCGCAGCCCGCCCGTTCGAGCGCGACGGCCTGCGCAACGTTGGCTTCGATATCGCCGGGCAGCCGGTTGAGCATTGACTGCACCGTCACACGGCTGCCGCCGCCGATGTCCACGCCCCGGGCGCTGACTTTCACACTGTCTCTGCGCTTGGTCATCGGATTATCCTCTTATCAGCCGCAGAATATCGTTCAACGAGATAAAGGCCATAAAAATCAGCAGCAGCACCAGCCCGGCGGCATGAATCCAGTTCTCGTACTTCGCCGGAACCGGCTTGCGGCGTACCGCCTCGATGAGCATGAAGAACAAGCGGCCGCCGTCAAGCGCGGGAACGGGCAGCAGGTTGAAAATACCCAGGTTGATGGTAATGAGGGCCGTCAGGCTCAACAGGGGGGTAAAATCCGTTTTGGTCGAGGCTCCTGCCGCGTGCGCGATGTAGGTGACGACGCCGATGGGACCGGAAAGGTCAGCCAGCCCGTACTGGCCGGTGACGAGGTCGAACAAGCCCAGCCAGATGATGCGCGCCAGGGAGAACGTCTCAAGAAAGGCGTATTTCAGCACACTGGCAAAGCCCGGTTCCACACCGATTACTTTGAAATCGTACACGATGTACCGCTGGCCATCTTCCTTGCCGGTTTGAAAACGGACGGCATCCACCTCGACGGTTTTCCCGCCGCGCTCGACGGTGAAATCCATCACGGCGTCCTTGTCCCTGGCCATTAAAAAGCTGATATCGTACTGTGAAAAAACACGCCTGCCGTTGATTTTGAGTATCTTGTCGTTTTCGGCAAGGCCGGACGCCATACTGGGCGCGTCGGGTGTGAACGAGCGGATTTGCGTCGTGGCAATAAGGTTCTGCTGGGCGAGCATCACCGCGACGATGACCAGCCCGAGCAGCAGGTTGACGGCGGCGCCCGCCGAGACGATGATAAAGCGCTGCCATACCGGCTTTTTGGAAAAGGCGCGTTCGTCGGTGCTGACCTCGTCCTCTCCCTCCATTTTGCAGTAGCCGCCGATGGGGAACAGCCGCAGGGAATACTCAGTTTCTCCTTTGCCGAATTTGGCGATGGGGGGGCCCATGCCCAGGGCGAAAGCGTTGACGCGCACTTTGAACAGCCGCGCAAAAGCGAAATGCCCGGTCTCGTGCACCATGATGACGATGCCGAAAAACAGGACCGCGACCAGATAAGGCCAGGCCGCGTGCCACACATTGCCGACGGCGCTCCAAAAACTTAAAAGCATGCGATTCTCCTTATGCGATCTGCCGCAGGACAGCCTGCCTGGCAAGAAGATCCGCCGCCTCGACATCCTCGAGGGTATAATCTTCGGCCGCGGGTACGGCGTCAACCGCCGCGGCGGTAAGCCGCGCGATATCCAAAAACCCGATCTTGCCCGCCCTGAAGAGGGCGTTCGCCTCCTCATTGGCGGAGTTGACCGCGGCCGGGCTCAGTCCTCCCCGTGCAGCCGCGCGCCGGCAGATTGAAACGGCGCCGAACGTTTCGTCGTCGGGCTTTTCGAAGGTGAGGCTGTCGTATTCTTCCAAGCGCAGTTGTTTGACGGGGCTCCGGAAACGGCGCGGCCACGTCAGCGCGTACTGGATGGGAATCCTCATATCGGGTACCCCCAGCTGCGCAATTACGGAGCCGTCGATGAACTCGACCATCGAATGCACGACACTTTGGCGGTGAATGAGGATATCGATCCGGGAGGGCTCCGCTGCGAAAAGCCAGACCGCTTCGATGAGTTCGAGCCCCTTGTTGAACATCGTGGCGGAGTCGACGGTGATCTTGGCACCCATGCTCCAGTTGGGGTGGCGCATCGCCTGTTCGGCGGTGACATCCTCCAGTTCGCGGCGCGTCATGCCGGCGAAAGGCCCGCCCGACGCGGTCAGGATGATGCGTTTGAGCGGCCGGGGTTCGGGGGCACCTTCAAGGCATTGAAAAATGGCGCTGTGTTCGCTGTCGACCGGGAGGATTTTAACCTTTTTCTCCTGCGCTTTGGCCGTGACGAGGCGGCCGGCGGCGACGAGCGTCTCCTTATTGGCCAATGCGAGGCGCCCGCATGTTTCGAGTGCGGCGAGGGTCGGGCGCAGGCCTGCCATGCCGACGATCGCGTTGAGGGAAATATCGGCCGGGACACCGGCGCATTCGCAGACGCCCTGGGCGCCCGCATAGACCTTTACAGGCAGGTCGGCCACTGACGTACGCAGATCGCGGGCGGCCCGTTCGTCGAGCAGCGCCGCATAACGCGGTTTGAACCGGCGGATTTGTTCCTCAAGAAGCTGCGCGTTCGAGCCGGCGCACAGGGACGCCACCTCCCAGCCGCCGAGGCGGCTGACAACATCGAGCGCCTGGCGTCCGATGGAACCGGTGCTCCCGAGGATGTTGACGGTTTTGCTCATAGCAACGTTTCCCTTATGTTTTGCCGGCCAGCCGGACCAGCGCATACAGGCAGGGCAGAACGAACAGCGTCGAATCGAAACGGTCCATCACGCCGCCGTGCCCCGGAAAAAACGCGCCGAAATCTTTTTCGCCGTAATTGCGCTTGATCACGGAGGCGGAAAGGTCCCCCGCCATACCGGCCAGCGACAGGAGAACGGAAATCAGCAGCACCAGCCAGAACGGAATCCAGCCGCCCTTGAAAAAGAAATGGTCGAAAATCAGGAAGGTAACCAGGTTGAAAAGAGCGGAAATCAAGATGCCGCCGGCGGCTCCTTCAACAGTTTTTTTGGGGCTGATGTTCGGCGACATCTTGTGTCTGCCGAATTTAACGCCGATGAAATAAGCGCCCGCGTCGGTAATCCAGGAACTGGCAAGCCCAGTGAAAAGCACGAAGAACGCCTTGGAATATTCCGCGCGGTAGGCGTTCTTGATCAGCAGCAGGCAGGCCATCGCGTAGGGAATCGCCAGAGAGGAAAACAGCGCCACGCATACATGTTCAAAACGCGTCGTTTGAAAGAAAGCCAGCGTCAGCAGCAAAGCCGCGATCACATAGGCGGTCAGCAGAACGCTGAGGGGAACGTAAGCCGTCATTTTCTCCAGCAGGCCGTATTCCAGGGCCGGCGGAATGAACAGCGATACGGCCAGGGACAGGGCGATGAGCGGGATGTTGGTGATTTTCGCCATGCGTTCGACTTCATAGACGGCCATACCCGTAAACAGTGTCGCAACAATCCCCATCAAAGGATATCGAAATAGAATGAGGGCAGAAATAGCGAACAGGCCGCCCAAAACACCGGTGATGACGCGAACTTTCATGCTTCGTACCGACTTTCAAATATTTTTCTGCACAGCCTCGATGCCGCCGAAACGTCTTTTGCGCTGCGCGAAATCCGCAAGGGCCATATCAAAATGCGCGGGGGTAAAATCGGGCCACAGCACGTCCGAAAACCAGAACTCGCTGTAGGCCGCCTGCCAAAGCAGGAAATTGGAAAGCCGGTTTTCGCCGCTGGGCCGGATGATCAGGTCGGGGTCGGGCTGGCCAGCGGTATACAGCCCTTGCTCGATATCGGCCGGGGTGATGTCGGACGGCTTCAGTTCGCCGCGTGCGACCCGTTCGGCAATCCGGCGCACGCTGGCGACAATTTCGAGCCTCGAGCCGTAGTTGACGGCGAGGTTGACCGTTGTGCGCGTTTGGTGCAAGGACTCGCGTTCGCAGGTTTCCACCAGCGAAACGATATCGGCCGGCAGAGCCGACCGGTCGCCGATGAAACGCAGGCGGAAACCGCGGGCCTCGTTCTCCTCCCTGCGCTCTCGCGCCTCTTGCAGATAATCGCGGAACAGCGCCATGATGGACGCGATTTCCTCCTGCGGCCTGCTCCAGTTCTCGGTCGAAAAGGCGTAGAAGGTCAGGTACCCGATACCGCGGTCGGCGCCGTATTCGCAGATTTGCCTGAAAACCTTGGCCCCCTGGCGATGGCCTTCACTGCGGGGCAGGCCCCGCCCTGCCGCCCATCGGCCGTTGCCGTCCATAATGACGGCGACATGGACGGGAAGGGCAGCGTGAACGGACGCGCTGTACTCTTCCATGGTCAGATTTCCATGACTTCTTTTTCTTTGATTTCGGCGATGCTGTCGATATCTTTGATATGGTCATCGGTGACCTTTTGCAGGTCCTTTTCCATATCTTTGAGATCGTCCTCGGTAATTTCGGAGGCCTTCTCCATTTTCTTGAGTTTTTCGATCGTATCGCGGCGGATGGAACGGACGGCCACCTTGGCCTCCTCGGCCATCTTTTTGATATCGCGCACGATATCGCGCCGTTTATCCTCTGTCAGAGGGGGGAATACCAGGCGGATGACCCTGCCGTCGTTTTGCGGGTTGATGCCCAGGTCGGAAGCCTGAATGGCTTTTTCGATGGGATGCAGCGTCGAGACATCATAAGGCTGAATGTTCAGGATCCTCGCCTCGGAAACGGAAACCTGCGCCATCTGGTTGATGGGCGTGGGCACGCCGTAATAATCGACGCGGATTCTTTCAAGCACGGCCGGGCTTGCCCTGCCGGCGCGGATGGTCGAATATTCGTTTTTGAGAACGCTGAGGGTTTTGTTCATCTTCTCCTTGGCGGCCGTAATCATTTCGTCCATATTCAGTCCTCCTTTACCAATGTGCCGATGGTTTCCCCGCAGACCGCGGCGACGATGTTGCCGGGATTGCTGAGGTTAAATACGAGAATCGGGATGTGGTTGTCTTTACACAGCGAGGCGGCTGTCGCGTCCATCACCTTCAAATCGCGGCTGAGTACTTCGCTGTAGGTCAGGTAATCGAATTTGACCGCGTCGGGATTTTGCTTGGGATCCTTGTCATACACGCCGTCGACATTCGTTGCCTTGAGAATGATTTTCGCGTTGATTTCCGCCGCTCTGAGGGCAGCCGCCGTGTCGGTGGTGAAAAAGGGGTTGCCCGTTCCGCAGCCGAAAATGACCACGCGGCCGTTGTCAAGATGAGCCATCGCTTTGTTGCGGATATAGGGTTCGGCGATTTGCTGCATGGCGATGGCGGTCTGGACCCTGACGGGAACCTCCAGCTGTTCGAGCGCGTCGGCCAGCGCAAGGGCGTTGATAACCGTCGCGAGCATGCCCATGTGGTCAGCCCTCGTCCTGTCCATTTTGCCGCTCGAGCGGCCGCGCCAGAAGTTGCCTCCCCCGACGACAATGCCGATTTTGACACCCATTTCATGGCATTTTTTAACCGCTTCGCAGATGTTCATCACGGCCGGGAAGTCTATGCCCATCCCCTGGCCGCCCGAAAGCATCTCACCGCTGAGTTTGAGCAGAACGCGGGAATATTTCGGTTTCATTCGGCGCCTCCCCTTGCTTGTTCCTGCCAACATTTTACTTGATTTAAGTATGGGTGTAAATACCAAAAGGCAAATAAGGCAACCGTGAAAAGTACCGGGCGCGCGTATGCCGGCGGAATATCCGCCGGCAATTGCGGTTTTCTTTACAGCGTGAATGTTAGGCCCGGCGCAGTTGCGTAGAGATGCGAGGTGTCGTTCGCATACGACAGGCGCCTGCCCGAGCCGATAAAATACTTGACTTTCGTCAAGCCGGTGTTCTCCTGGCAGAAATTAAAATCCTGTTCGTTGGTCAGTTCCAGCAGAGCCCGGATGAGAAAGGTGTTAAAAGTGCCGTGCGCGACGATAAATATTCTTTCGCCCGCGGCGAAGGTATCCCTGAAAAAACGCGCACAAACGTAAGCCCGTTCAAGATATGCCGCGTCGCGGTCTGCTGTTTCGAACGCTTCCCAGTCCGCGTCGGGCCGCAGGGAAAGGAGTTCGCCGCCATATCCGCCGCAAAGCCGGCCCAGTTCCCGGCTGTCGAGGCCTATATATGACCAGGGAGTGCCCGCCTCGCGCAGTTCCCGCAGGAAAGTGATGTCGACTTTCCCGCCGGGCTGCGCGGCCGCGACGGCGCGCGCGGTGCGCGCGGCGCGAATCAGCGGGCTGGAAAAGACGGCGTCAAACCGTTCGCCGCTGAGCCGTTTCGCCAGCAGTTTTGCCTGCCGCATCCCAAAAGGCGTCAAGTCGGGGTCATGCCGGGCGCGTTCCTCCTCCGGGCCGCTGCCGGGGATTTCGGGCCTGGGGATATTGCCCTCGCTCTCGGCGTGGCGCGCAAGGAAAACCTGCAGTTTGTAGCCTTCCACCAATTCCTTTTACTCCGTCGGGCTAAGATAGGCGGGTCAAAACGCTTTTTGCCGCGCGGTCGGCGTTGAAGATGACCCGTTCGATGTCGAGGGTTTTATACTCTCCCCTGTCGTAGAGGACTTTACCGTCGACCATGGTCAGCAGGACGTCGCTGCCCTGGGCGGCAAATACAAGGTTGTTCGCCATTTGGTGGACAGGATGCATGTGGGGGGCTTGAGCGTCGAGCACGACCAGGTCCGCGGCGGCTCCGGTTTTTATGGCGCCGGCATTTTCCCTGCCCTGGGCCTGCGCGCCGCTTAGGGTTGCCGCGCAAAGCGCCTGCGCCGGCGTGACGGCGGAGGGGTCGCCGGAGGAACACTTGAACAGCGTCGCGAAACAGTGGATTTCTTTGAACAGGTTGAGATTGTTGTTGCTCGCGGCACCGTCGGTGCCAAGCGCTACGCGGACGCCCCGTTCGAGCATCTGCGGGACTCTGGCGAAGCCGCCCGCAAGTTTAAGGTTGCTCACCGGGCAGGACGCGGCCGTCACGCCGTATTCGCGCAGCAGGTCCATGTCGGCGTCCTCGAGCCAGACACAATGCGCGGCCGTCGTCGGATTGTCGAAAAGCCCCAAAGAGGCAAAATACGCGGCGGGCGTTTTGCCGCGGCGCTGTTTGCATTCCTCGTGTTCTTTTTTTGTCTCGGAAAGATGGGTGTGCACGCGGACGCCCCTGTCTTTCGCATGCTCCGCCAGGCCTTTGACGACACGCGGCGTGGAGGTGTATTCGCCGTGGATGCTCAGGTCGATTTTCATCCGCCCTTCGAAAGCATTGTGGAACTGCCCGATCAATTTCTCCGATATTTCGTAGGCGGGCAGCTGCTCGTAGCCGCGTTCGTCGAAACAGGTCACGCCGTAACTGAAGTTCGCCTTGATGCCGGTTTCGCCGACGACGCGCATGAACTCGTCGTTATAATAATACATGTCTGAAAAAGAGACCGTCCCGAAGCGCAGCATTTCGGCAACGGCCAGCAGGGCTCCGTCCGCCACGTCGCCAAGGGTCATCTTTTTTTCAAAAGGAAAAACTTTCTTCTCGAGCCAGTCGGCCAGGGCCAGGTTCTCGGCGTAGCCCCGCAGCAGCGTCATAGAAGCGTGGGTGTGGGCATTGTAGACGCCGGACATCAGTATTCTGCCGCGGCCGGGATAGGCTTCGCCGAAATCTTCAGCGGGCTTATCGGCGCCGATATAGGCGATGACGCCGTCTTTGACGCCGACAAACATATCCGTCCGGTAATCGAAGTTTTCGTCAAGCAGGCCGATGCCGGAAAAGAGCATGGAGTTCACCCCTTCAGCAAAGACGCGGATGCGGTGTCGAGAAACAGCGACCAGTCCGGATGGGTTTTGAGGATCGTGGCTGGAATCATCGGGTCCGGTTCGTTGTTCAGCGTATCATAGACTGCTTTGGCCTTGACCGCATGCGGAACGCAGGAGATGATTTTTTTGCAGCGGAGGATCCTGTCAACCGACATGGAAACCGCCTGGGCGGGGACCTCCTCGACCGAAGCGAACCAGCCCTCGCGGACCTGCTGCTTTTTGCAGGTATCGCTGAGGTTGACGATGATGTAGGGCACGCGGGTTTCAAAATCCGCGGGCGGATCGTTGAAAGCGATGTGGCCGTTTTCGCCGATGCCGATGAGCCCGAGGTCGACCGGTTTCTCCAGCAGTTTCCGTGTTACAACTTCAACCCCTTCGGGCGTCGGTTCGACAAAATGGGCGCTTAAGAGGTTGACTTTGGACACAAAACGCTCGGTCAGATATTTGCGGAAACTCGCCGGATGCGTTTGCGGAAGGTTCACATACTCGTCGAGGTGAAACATCTCGACGCGGCTGAAGTCGATATCCGAGGCGATGAGCGCCTCAAACGTTTCGAACTGGGAGGCGCCTGTGGACACGACGATGCGCGCCGTGCCGTTGGCGGCAATGGCTGCGCCGATACACTCGGCGGCCAGCGCGGCAGCCTTAAGCCCGAGTTCAACAGGGTTTTCGCAGATGAATATGTTCATTTCCATCCCTCTCTTTTTATACCACGTATTTGCCCGTAAGCGGCAGCATTCTCGCCGCCAGGGCGGCAAAGACAGCGTTCTTGACGAGATCCGCAGCCAGCGGGATGAGCAGCGCCGAAAGGAAAAACGCTCGCAGGCCGACCTCCTGGCCCAGAGAAAAGCGCTTGATCAGATACAAGTACACAAGTCCGACGGCGTAGACCGCCAGGGTACCGGCCAACAACGCGGCGAAGCAGGCGGCCGTGCCCTTTGCGGCAGATCGTTTAATGATGCGGCCGGCTGTAAAAGCGCCCGCGATAAAACCGGCAATGTAGCCGAAGGTGGGCGATATGACATATTGAATACCCCCGCCGCCGGCAAATACCGGTATGCCTGCAAGGCCGGCAAGCGCGTAAATGAGGGCTGACAGCGCGCCCTTGTTCGGGCCCAGAAGTACTCCAGCCAACAGAGCGAATTGAAGCTGCAGCGTCACCGGCACCAGCGGCAGAGGGATTTTGATATAGGCGCCGGCGGCGATCAGCGCCGCAAAAAGCGCGCACAGGATATAGGGCGTTGCGTTCAGTCGTATTTGCTTCTTGTTCAAGGCGGTCTTCCGTTCAGTCAAGGCGGATTTCACGGCCGCTTTCGGCGGAACGGTACACCGCGTCAAGGATTTTAATCATATCGACGCCCTGTTGCGGCACAAAGACGGGCTGTGCGCCTTCGAGCACCACGTCGACAAAATTGCGCAGGTTGCGCATATGGCCGTTGCTCGCTTTGAAACGGGGCTTTTCGTCTGTAAGTTTGCCTTTTTTCTCAGAAAAGATTTTCAGACTCCCGTTCTCCCAGCATAAGCCGGCTTTATCCCCCCGCAGTTCGACAAAGTGCTTTTCCTTTTCGATATTGGAAGCCCAACTGAATTCAATTTGAAGGCAGGCCCCGTTGTCGAAACGGATGAAACCCATGGCAAGGTCCTCGACATCGAAGGTGCCTTCCTCGACCTTGTCGCCGAATTTTGAATGGACGGAATCGCTCAGGTCGTTGTCGGCAAACTTGCGGTAGGCGGCGCCCGTCACCGCTACGGGGACGGGATTGCCCATCAGCCAGATGGAAAGGTCGATCATGTGTACCCCGAGGTCGATGAGCGGCCCGCCGCCGGAAAGTTCTTTGGTCGTGAACCAGCCGCCTTTGCCGGGAATGCCCCTGCGCCTGATCCAGCCGCAGCGCCCTGCGTAAATCGAACCCGCCTTGCCCTGGGCGATATAGTCTTTGGCGTAAACGGAGGCCTCGGTAAAGCGGTTGTTGCGCATGACCATGAGCACCTTGCCGCTATTTTCTGCGGCTGCTTTCATTTTAAGGACTTCCTCGGGGCTGACGGCGTCGGGTTTTTCACAGAAAACATGCTTGCCCGCCTCGAGCGCGGCGACGGCGATACGCGAGTGCCAGTAGTTGGGGGTGCAGATATCGACGGCGTCGACATCGGCGTTCGCGAGCAGTTCGTTGAAATCGGTATAAACTTTGGCGGAGTGGAAATATTTCTTCTTGCCTTCCTTCGCACGGCTCTCGATGATGTCGCACAAAGCGGTGACCTGCACCCTGTCGTCCGTGGCGTGCGACATGGCGTGCACGCCCAGGCCCATCCCTCCGCAGCCGATGAGTCCGATTTTGAGTTTTGGCATCGAGCAGTCCTCCTTTGTCCCCCGATCGGATGCCGCGTGCATGCGCGGCGCGTGTTCCCGCAGATTATAGCACAACGGGCTGTTTTTTGGAAACGAAGGCGTGAATATGTTATACTAAAATAAATTAAAACCTTTCGCACGCTTTCTCGGCGGCGTCCGCAGGAGGAAACCCATGCTCGATATCATCAAGCGCAACACTCCGGCGATAGCCGGGGCTTTTGTCTGCGAAACCATTCCGAAGGCAGACGGTCTCGAAACCTACGAAATAGAGGCCCTGAACGGCAAAATTGTATTGCGCGGCGACAGTGCCCTGACGCTCGCTATGGCATACGGCCGCTATCTCAAAGACTGTTGCGGCATCTCCTTTTCGCTTTGCGGCAACCGCGGGCAGACGGTGGAGCAAGCGCCGCTTCCCAGAGAAAAAACCGTCGAGGTGATTAAGCAGAAATACCGGTTTTTCCTCGATTATCCCGCCTACGGCAACGGCGCGTGCTGGTGGGACTGGGAACGTTGGGAGCGCGAAATCGATGTAATGGCCGTACACGGCGTCAATCTGCCGCTGAGCATCGTCGGCAGCGAGGCGGTGCTGTTCTATACCTTGAAAGATTTGGGATACAGCGCGCAGGGCGCTATGTCTTTCCTTTCGGGACCGGCTTATTTCCCCAGGCAGCTTGAGGGCGGGTTCGACAGTTTTCTTCCGCTGACAGATGAAAAATATATCGAGGCGCGCCTTTCGCTGGGCAAAAAAATCCTTGCACGCCAGCAGCAACTCGGCATGACGCCGGTGATGCAGGGATTCACCGGTCAGGTACCGAAAACTATTATCCGACTTTTCCCGAAATCGAGAATACGTCATATTCCGTCTCAGAACGGTTTCCCGCCGACCTACCATATCGATCCGTCGGATCCGCAATTCCAGAAACTCGGCGGCAAGTTGCTGCAAAAACAGCTGACCCTGCTGGGCGCAAGCCATTACTACATGACCGCGCCTTTCCGCAGCGGTGTCACACCGGGCAAGAACGAGCATTACCGCGCCGCCTTCGCCAAGGCGCTCATGCGAGTTTACACTACGTTTGACGCGCAGTCTGTCTGGGTGCTGCCCTCCGACTGCGCCGATGAAGGGACCTTGAAAGCGGTCGAAAACGGGCGGCTGCTGGTCGTGGGGCTCGACCGTGATATCCGGCCGGAAGAAGGAAAAGCGCCTTACGGCGGCCACGCCTTCGTCGTGTCGACCTTGTGCAGCCGGGAGGGAAGAACCGCTCTCGCAGGGGATATCGCCCGGCTGTGCGCCAACGAATACGAGCAGGTGAAAAACGGCTGCCCGAACGCCGCAGGCACGGGGCTGTGCCCCGGCAGCACGCAGGTCAACCCTGTTCTGACGGACATTGCCCTGGAGATGCTGACCAAAAGCGGTTCCATCGAGCCGAGGGATATGTTCCGGCGCACCGCTCTGCTGCGGTGGGGCAGCCGGGAAGATTGCCTCGTCGAGGCGCTTGAACTGCTGGCAGAGACCTGTTACGGCAAAGGGATTGATGAAGAAACCGGTTCGGTCGTGTGTGCAAGGCCGGGGACGGTTCTCTCCGGCACGGCGCCGGGCGAAAGCATGGCGCCTGCTTATGACAATGCCAAACTTGCTCTGGCCGCCGAACGGCTTCTGGCAGCCAAAGATGCTTCGACGGATGCCTACGCCTTCGATGCCTGCGACGTGGCGCGGCAGGCGCTGTCCAACCTCGCAATGCGCTATTATAAAGGCGCGATGGAGGGCTATTTCGATAAGGATGTCCGCCGCTTCGAAATCTGCAGCAACGGGATGCTCCGGCTTATCGAAGACCTGGAATCGCTCGTGATGACCCGGCCGGAGTGGAGCCTCCTGCGCGCGCTCAAAGAGGCGGGCGCGAACGCCTTGAAGGACACCGACAAGCAAAACTTTGAAATCAATCTGCTGACGCAGATCACGCTTTGGGGACCGAACAAGGACCCGGTGCTCTATGACAACGCCTGGCGCGAATGGGGCGGCGTCGTCGAGTCGTTTTACGGGCCGCGCTGGCGGGGGCTTTTTGAAACGCTCGCAAGCAGTTTTAAAGGTCTGCGCCGTTTTTCCACCGTCACCAAGAAACAGCCGGGCGGGCGCGACGAATATGCGGGCAACGCCTTTTACCGCAGCGTGGAGCGTTTCGAGCGCAAGTGGGTCGCCTCCTGCAAGCCGGAGGACGTTTCCGGCGAAGACCCGGTTGAAACGGCGCGGCGTCTGATGAAAAAATACGCGGAGGAATTCGGCGGAGAACTTGCATAGGATTCGGAAGGCAAGATAAGGGCCGGCGCTTTCGGCACCGGCCCTTTTGATGCAGTATCGTCACTTTTTATCTTTCTTGTCTTTGTCTTCCCCGTAGCCGTAACCGTAACCGTAACCATAGCCGTAGCCGTAACGGCCGTAGCCGCCGTAGCCGTAATGCCCGTAGCCGTAGCGGCCGTAGCGGTAGCCCCTGCCGTACCGTTTGGGGCCGTAGACGGTGCCCGCGCTCGAGGTGACGTTGTTGTAGACGCAGCCGATGAGTTCCGCGCTGGTGCCCGTCAAGTCGTTGATGGCCATCTGGATCCGGCCAAGGGGCGCTTCGTCTTCGCGGATGACGAGAATCACGGCGTCGCTGTAGCCGGCCATGATGGAAGCGTCCGTAACGACGCCCGCGGGCGGCGTGTCGATGATGATGAAGTCAAACTCGTTTTCAAGGTCTTTGATCAGTTTCTCGGTCTGCGGCATGGAGAGCAGTTCCGTCGGGTCGGAAGCCGCGTAACTGCCCGACAGCAGGAAGAGTTTGTATTTTTCCACAAACTTGATGGCCTTTTCGGTCGACACGGCGCCGCTGATGACGTCGGGCAGCCCTTTCTCTTTACTGGTCGGCAGACCAAGCAGTTTCGAAACGGCGGGTTTGCGGATGTCGGCGTCGATGAGCAGTACGGATTTGCCGTTGAGCGCCAGGGCGATGGCGATGTTCGTGGCGACGGTGGTCTTGCCTTCGTCTTCCACGGCGCTGGAAATGACGAAGGTTTTATAGCCGTTCTTGAGCGCTGCGTTCTCGATTTTGGTTCGAATGGCTTTATAGGTTTCGATAAAACCGAAACCCGAACTCTTGTCGACGATAAGCAGCTGCCTTTGCTTGTTGGCGGCCTTGTTTTTCTTGGGGTTGCCGACCTGGCTGACGGTACCCAGAATGGTCAGGTCGAGAAGATCCCTGATTTCATCCGCGCTCTGTACGGTATTGCGCGAGGAGTTCATGACGATAATGATGATACA
>JAKJCA010000026.1 GCA_022706685.1 Bacillota bacterium | reverse complement strand
CAAAACCGTCGGCAAACACGACGGTTCTGCGCCTGCCGCTTTCTACCGCGTTGAGAAAACCCAGGTCCAGCGTTTGAAGTTTCCGGATATATTCGTCCGCGTTTTTCCGGTAAAAAGCGGTGTTGGCGCTGTCGATGACGCAAAGCGCCTGCGTGATGCTTTCCGACGCGGCTGCGGCGTTATCGGGCGAAACCCAGACGTGCGGGTCCGGCGCGAGCTCTTCTTCTCCCGTTTCGGCGTTCACCGCGTGGTAATATTCGGTTTCGGCGCCGCCGAACGCAGCCAGGGCGTTGACTTTTGACCGGCCGATATCGTCGATGAGAGGGCCGGCCCAGGGTTCCATGATATCGGAAGTATAAACGAACAAATCCGCGTTTTTAATCGTCCGTTTGACGCCCGCATCCGGCTCAAAGCCGTGTCCCGTCTCGCCCGGCTCGAGCAGCAGCACGGCGTCGACTTTGTCCCCGGCGATTTCCCTTATAAAATCGTATTGAGGGAAAAGGGTGCACACGACCGCAGGCTTCGAGCCGGCGCAACCGGCCAAAACCTGCGGCAGCAGCGCCGCCAGAACCGTCAGAACGAAAAGCCTCTTTTTCAAAATGCCTCCCGGTTTTCAAGCCCCGCCGGCGAACAGGCGCTTGAGTTGACGGCGAAAACGATATCTTATGATGGTTGGGTATAAAGAGGCGTATGCAGCGCGCTGCGGTCCAGCAGCCAGTCGGAGTATCCGCGCGGCCCGTAGTATTTATACAACGCCTCGCTGACAAGTTTGGTCAAGGCGCATATCATCTTCTGTTTCGTGTTGTCCGCCGGGGGCTGGCGTTCGCCGATTTTAATGAGAATGGCATAAAATCTGTCGCTCGCCGTTTTGTATGCCTCGTAATCGACCACCGTATTGTTCAGCGTTGCCTCGGCCTGCTCGATGGCCGCCTGCAGTTCGGCGGCGTCCTCGGGCGACAACTTGCTTTGGTCGATCTTTTTGGCTGCCGCGACGTCGCCCATGAAACCTCTCGCCTCGCGCCCGACATTGAACTGCGGGAAGCGGTCGGGCATCGAATAAACGGACGTGATGCTGTTGTCGACCATCAGCTGCGTGGCCAGTTTGATAATGACGTCGTTGCGGCCCGTCCCCTCATGGTGCTGGTTGCGGAAGTAGAAGGTGCGGTCCGGGAGCAGCCCCGTCGACGCGTCGACGATCCGGTCGGGCGAAATATGGTTGTGTCCGTCGTCGACCGCCTGCACATAATCGTCGGGCAGCGGCGTGTCGACCATGCCGAAGGTCGCGCCCATCGAAGTGGAGTCGCAGTGGATAACGCCGTCGGAATTGACCTCGTCCCAGGAGCCCGCGATGGTATAGAGGTACTGGTTGTAATCGACGATATCGAACACGTCGACGCCGCGGTTGACCAGTTTCAGGATGTTCTCATCCGAATCCAGCTGCGCCCGGTAATACAAGTCCGTCTGCCGCCTGATTTCCGCGTGCGCGTCGTCGCTCAGCCAGCGCTGCCTCGCCTGCGGATAGGCGTAGGAGGGTACGAGGCTCCACATCATGGTACAGTTGTTGAGAGCCGTGTCAAACAGCGCCTGCACGGCGGAGTTGATCACTGCTGTGAGGACCTTTTTAGGCAGCAGGCGCGTCAAGATATTGATCAAATATCCCATATAGTCCCCGTCGTCAAACAGCGAGGGGAAAAGGTCTTTATAAAAGTTTTGGTCGTCGAGCCCGAGGTTGCCGGTGTAAACGTCGCCGACGATGGCGCTGCCGTCAAGCGCGGGGATGATATAGACCACCCTGTTGAGGTCATCGTACACTTCGGGATAATATTCCAGCAGGGAGTTGGCGATGGTTCCGCCCAGACTGACCGGAACGATATTGACCTTGTCATGGCCGGTTTCCGCCTTGACGTTCTGGATATAATCGTACAGTTCCTGCGCGATTTGCAGGTTGTTGCCCAGGGAATTGTAGGCGAAATAATACAGATGGTCTTCGCCCGCGATGCTGGCGTAACTGTCCAGGCGCATACTGCTGTAGATAAAGTTTTTCTCTTTTTCCGAACAGCGCGCCACGCTGGAGGGGTAGCGCACCAGCTCGATGTTCTCGACCGGGTTGCCGTTGAGGTCGGAGCCGTTGGCATGGAACACGTCCGTCACCGCCTGATAGGCCGCCTTGGACAAACCGCAGTCGCGCTGCAGCAGCAAAGATTTCACGAGCGGCCCGGCCAATGTTTTCACCAGCGCGTCCTGGTCGACGGTAAAAGGCCACGCGGTGATTTCCTTGCCGTTTTTGTCGAGTTTCCGGTTGCCGTTTTCGTCGAGCAGATAGGTTTCGGATTGCCCGATGCCGTGTATGATAATCGACGGCGCATGCCCGCAGTTGCCGCCGCACGTGGTCAGCACGCCGTCTTTGGCGGTTTTGGAGGCCGCGGTCCGGCCGCTGTCTGCGTTTTGTGCGTCGTTTTCAAGCATCTTCAGCGCCTCCTCCACCGTACTTGCCCGTTCCGCTTTCGCGGGAGCGTTATGCGCCCGGACGGTGGCCCCTGCCGCCGCGGTGTCTGCCGCAGGCGCCGAAACGCCTCCCGCCGCCAGCGGAACGCAGGTGAACACCAGGGCGAACATCATCAGCAACGAAATGGTTTTTACGGCTGTTTTCTTCATACCGTTTTGACTCCTTATTTTATGTATCGTCAGGTTTTCCGTGCCCGGCCTCAGCCGATGGCGTCCACCCCGTCGGAGAAACCGCGCGGACCCCAGTAGCGGTAAAGCGCGTCGCTGACAAGTTTGCACAGGGCGGTCGCGATTTTGCCGGCGGTATCGTCCTCGGGCGGCTGGAGGACGCCGATTTTAATGAGAATGTTGTCGAGCCTCTGCTGGGCCGCCGTGAATTCGTCATAGACGACGACGGTGGTGTCGAGCATCGCCTCGCATTGTTCGATGGCGGCCTGCAGTTCCGCCGCATCCTCGGGCGCCAGCGTGCTCTGGTCGACGGCCTTGGCCATCGGCAGCGTGTCTTTGCGCAGCCATTTCGTTTCGCGCCCGACGTTGAACTGCGGGAAGCGTTCGGGCATGGAATGCACGTCTTTCAGCTCGTCGTAAAGCAGGATCTCCGTCGCAAGTTTCATCACGACGTCGTTCCTGCCGGTGCCCTCGTGGTCCTGGTTGAGGAAATAGAAGGTCGTCTCCGGCAGCAGGCCCGTCGAGGCGTCGACGATTCTTTCGGGCGAAATATGGTTGTGCGACGGGTCGGTGCAATGCGTGTTCTGCTGGACGTAGCCGTCCGGCAGCGGCGTGTTGATATATCCGCTCGTCGCGCCGATGGATTCGGATTCGAAATGAATCAGGCCGTCGCCGTTGCAGGTTTTGCTCGACGGCACAAAGGAATACAGCGGGAAGTTATAGTCCACGATGTCGTAGAAATCGACGCCGCTTTCTTTGAAGGCGAGGATGTTTTCGCGGACGTTGAGCTGCGCCCGGTGAAAGATATCGGTCTGACGGCGGATTTCCGCGTGCGCGTCGTCGGCCAGGTATTTCGCCGCGAGCGCGTCATAGTCGCCGCCGGGCACGAGTCCCCACAGCATGGTGCAGTTGGTGAGCATCACGTCGCGGATGGCGTCGACCACTTTGTCAAGCAGGTCGAAGATGATCTGCTTCGGGATAAGCCGCAGCGCGACGTTGATCAGGTAGCCCGTGTAGCCTTCCACCAGGGAGGGCATCAGCGTTTTGTAGAGCGACTCGTTGTCCGTGCTGAATTTGCCCTGGTACAGGTCGCCGACCAGCCGGGAGCCGTCGAGGGCGGGGACGATGAAAACCACTTCGTCCAGGTCCTCTTTGACCTCGGGATGCAGTTCGAACAGCGTCACCGCAACGGTGCTGCCCAGGCTGATGGGGATGATGTTGACCTTATCGTGCCCGGTTTCGCGCTTGACCTGCTGAATCATTTGATAGAGTTCCTCGGCGATTTCGATATTGTTGCCGAAGGAGTTGTAGGCGAAGAAATACAGGTGGTCTTCCCCGGCGACTTTCGAATAATCCTGCAGAGGAATGGTGTTGTAGATTTTGCCGCGTTCCTGCTCGTTGCAGGCCGCGACGGAGTAAGGATATTTTTCGACTTCAATGTTGCTTACCGGATGCCCGTCGAGCCCGATGGCGCTTTGCGCCAGCGCTTCTTTCACGGTTTTCGCCGCGAAGTCCGTAAAGCCGTTATCGCGCTGGGTGATCAGCATTTTTGCCAGCGGCAGCGCGAGTTTTTTAATCAGGTAATCGGTGTCGATCAGCACCGGCCAGGCGGAGATTTCGTTGCCGTCCTCGTCGAGCGCACGGTTGCCGTTTTCGTCAAGCAGATAAACGTCGGACTGCCCGATTCCGGGAATGAGTATCGAGGGGCTGTGTCCGCAGTTGCCGCCGCATTGCGTCAGGACACCGCCGTCCGTTTTCTCCGCGGCCTTCGCCGCGGGCGCGCGCCCCTTCGTCAGGATACCGACGGCCTCCTCGACGCTGGCGGCCGTCGATATTTTGCCGGCGACTGCCTGCGACGCCGCCTGCGGCAGCTGCGCAGACGCTTCGGCCGCGGGTTTTCCGGCGGGCGCGGTGCCCGCCCCTGCCGCCGTGACGCCGAAAAGCATCGCCAGCGATACAATAACGGCTGCCGATTTGATCAGGAACTTCTTCATTTTCAAACCCTCCGCTGTATTTAGTCCGTCCGGGACGGCCGAACCGCCCCGCTTATTTCTTTTCCGGTTTCACGAATACCGAGAACTGCGGATAGGCCGGGTCCGCGAATACGTCGGCGGGACCCTGCCCGCTGAGCAGCAGCCCCATCAGTTCGAGCAGCGGTTTATTGACCGCGGCCTCCTCGTGCTCCATGCCGCTCCAGTACCATGTCGTGTCGGGCAGGGCGCCGCAGGAGGCGTCGACCTTGTTGTCGGGAGAAAGATGGTTGTGCGCCGGATTTTGGCAATTGAGGTTGGCCTGCGTGTAACCCTCGCCGAGCGTTTCGCCCGGCGGTGCGATTCTGGCGCCCAGCGATTCGGATTCGGAATGTACGATCATATCCGAACTGATTTTGTCTGAGTTGACGATTTTAAGCAGCCTTACGTCGTATCCGCACAGGGAGTACATGTCAATCCCGTTTTCCCTCGCCTTGCGCACCAGCGCCGGGAAGTCGCAGCGGACGCGCCACGCTTTATCGGCCTGCGCTTTGATAAGGGCCTTTTCCGGGCCGGCGAGGTACCGCTTGCTCAGCGCTTCGTATTCTCCCGAAGGGATGAGGCCCCACATGGTCGTTGAATTGCCGACGACGGCGGTGGCGACCGTTTCCAGCACCGCCTCGACAAAATTGCGCAGCACTTTTTTTGGGATCAGCCGCGTGACCTTGAGGATTTGTTCGGCCTTCTTTTTGCCCAGCAGTTCGTTGAAAAGGGTTTCGTAGTCGTCGAAGGCGACGTTCTTTTTCATAATGTCCGAAATAATCGCCGAACCGTCGAACGCGGGCACCACGCCGACCACGCGGCCGATGTCGCCTTCGTGCGCGTAGGCGTCGAGGTAGGCGGTCGTAATGGTTCCGCCCAAACTGACCGCGGCGAGGTTGACCTTGCCGTGGCCCGTCTTTTCTTTCACATACTTGACGAAAGCGCGCAGCCGCTCGACCGTGTCCTCTGTGTTGCCGATGGCCACAAAACCGAAGTAGAAAAGATGGTCCGCCCCGATGATGTCCGCCAGCGGCCTCAAAGGCAGCATGCGGTAGATGAATTTCTGCTCGGCCTCGCTGAGTTCCGACAGCGGCGCGTCGTATGTCTCGACCCGGATGTTGTGCTTATAGGTACCGTCCGGGTTGCTGGCCATAACGTCGAGCGCCTCGGCGAGCGCCTCCCCGGCCTTTTTCGAGAAGCCGAGGTCGTGCCGGAGAAGCAACATGCGCAGCGCCGGCAGCGCCAGTTTCTTTTTCAGTTTTTTCATCGCCGCCGCGTCGATGTCCGGCGGCCAGGCGGACCTGAGCCGCTTGCCCTGTCCATCCGCTTCATAGGCCTTGCAGTCGCCGATGCCCGGGACGATGATGACCGGGTTAAAACCGCAGCCGCATTGTTCACCCATAGGCGCTTTTCCTCCCGCGGTGGCCCGTGCCGGGCCCCCGTTTTTCCGTTTTTTGACGTCAACTTATATCATACAAAATAATACACGCTTTTTCAAACTTTCTTTGCATTTTGTCATGGCGTTTTACCGAATCAGATGTTTTCATTGCCGTATTTCCCGTTTCTTGGTAGAATAGGAGCCGAACTTACAGAAAACGGAGTAACAAGATGCCCGAAACCGCCCTTCCCCAATCCGACGTCTACAACCGCAGGTATGTCGGCAGAATCGAAACCGCGGCCTATGTGCTCTTCGATTCGTCCAAAAGTTTCAACATCGACGCTTATGCCACGCGCTTTGTCCTCGACGTGCTGAAAATCAACCTCGTGCGCCTGACCCTCATCGGCCTCATCAACGGCATCTGGGACGTTGTCAACGACACCTTCATCGGCGTCATCGTCGACAAGACGCGGACGCGCTGGGGCAAGTTCAAACCCTACCTGATCCTGTTCGCCGTGCCTGCCACCATCGGCACCTGCCTGTTCTGGATGGCGCCCCTCTTTTTCGGCACCGATCCGAACGATTCCGGCAAGTTTATCTACTGGCTCGTGCTCGCCCTTGTGCGCGAGGGGGGCGGCACCTTCCGCTCGGTTTCCGAAACGGGGCTGCTGTCGACCATCACGCCTTCTCCGCCCGAACGGGTCAGCCTGATTACCAAAGCCGAGGTCATTTCGCAGATATGGGAAAGTTTCCCCGAGATCGCCATGGGCATCCTCATCGACCTGGTCAACCACAAAGTCATCGGGGTGTCGCTCAAGAGCGTCTACGTCACCATGGGCGTCGGTACCACCATCGTCTGCGGCATCATGGCGCTGCTGTTTTTTGTCGTCGCCAAAGAGCGCGTCTCGCAGTCCGTCGAACGGCCCAACATCAAAGAGGGGATGAAGTCCATCCTCAACAACCGGCCCATGCTGATGATCATGCTGTCGGATTTCTTCGGCGCCTTCTCCATCAGCGCGGGCATGGACAATTACTATATCGACGTCCTCGGCTCCGCCTCGATTAAAAACGTCGTGCGCGTGCTCGGCGCGCCGATGTCTTTCGTCAGCTTCTCCTACGTGACATGGGCGCGGCGGCATTTTTCGACGAAGGCGCTGTGGATTTTCGGCGCGCATTTCGGCGACCTGCTCGCGGTAATGATCTTCCTGATCGGTTCCGCGGGGGGCAAGGGCAAAAACGGCGTGTTCCGCAAGGCGAAGATCATGATCCCCGCCATGATCATCAAGGAGGGCCTCTGGCTGTCGACCTGGGGTGTCAAGAAGGTCATTCCCAAGGAGATGTTCAACGAAGCGATGGACTACTGCGAGTGGAAAAACGGCTACCGCACCGAGGGCATGACCGTGGCGGCCAAAAGTTTCTTCGTCAAACTCGTCCGCAACGTCACGGGCAGCCTGCAGGCCGCGCTGCTCAATGCCATCGGCTACGACCTGGCCGCCGGTTTCGGCATGCAGTCCGACGCGACCAAGTATTCCCTGTTCGCCATGAGCGTTCTGCTGCCCGTCGCCACGGGCATCTTCGGCTTGTTCCCGAAGTTTTTCTATAACCTCGGCGGCGAAAAAAGGGAGCAGATGTACCGCGAGCTGTTCGAGCGCCGCGCGGTCCTCTGCCGCAATATCGCCGCCGCTTCCGAGCAGGAGGAGGCCTGCCGCCGGCAGAACCTATCCTGAGCGCCGACCCGGTGGAGGGAACATATCATGACGCGTATTTTGCTCGATTTCATCCGCGGCAAAGTCCTGCCCCTGCTGACGGCTTTCGCCGTAACGGTTGCGGGCTTTGCGGGTTCCTATATCAGTTTTAAACAATACCTGCTTTGCCCGGAGGAAGAGATGCTCGATTACCTGCCCGAGCGCTGCCCCGCGCCGGAGGGCGAAATCTATCTCATCGACAGCGGCGCCTTGAATACGAACGAGTACGTCATGATAACCTCCCTGCAGGGCATCGCCGCCCAGACGCGCGCGGCGGTGTTCCTGCTCGACGCCAACCGGGCGCGGTATGTGGAAGACTACCTGCTCGAACACCCCGGCATCGCGGCTGTGCGTTTCGACAATCCCTGGGAGTTGGTCAGGAAATGTATGGGCTTTATCGCGGACGCCGGCTGCGTCGTTTACGAGGCCGGGAGCAACCCGACGGTCAATATGGCGGCGACCGTCTGCGGCGCCGAGCGCTGGCTGATGGTTGAGAAATCGCTGGTCCCCAAGGCGGAAAGCATCGGCCTGAGCGTTATGCGCGACCTGACGCCCGACGCGGGCGGCGACCCCGTCGCGGCGCAGCGCGCTGTCTACCGGGAGTACCGTGACCGGCTTTGCGGCCGTTTCATCCTGCACCAGCGTCCGGAGGTCCGGTACGGCCGCGATTACGCCGTCGCCGTCAAAGCGCCCTGCCTCTTTATTGACGAAAACGACCCGCAAGGCGTCGCGTTCCGCGAGGAGGTGTTCGCCGACACGCGCGCGAACTCCATGCTCTTCGGCTGGACGACCGACGAGGGCGCGTATGTGCGCCGGGCTTCGCAGTACGGCCTGAATGTCGTCGCGTCCGATTTCTGCGTCAATTTGAGCTTTATGTCCGCCATTTCGAGCGACACGGCCGCCACGCAGAAGAACCGGGCCGAAACTATCACGGCCGACCCGTCCAAACACTACGCCGCCATCGTCATGAGCGACGGCGACAATCTGCAGTGGTTCGAGGGCGCCTTTCCCTCGCAAAACAGCCATTTTCAAAAACGCCTGGCGCTGGACACCTCGTTCAAAATGAGCTGGACGGCGCCGCCCGCCGCCGCCGCGCTCGAGACGCCGCTGCTGAAACGCGTCTACCAAAGCGCCTGCGCCAACGACTGTTTTATTGCCGGCGTCTCCGGCATCGGCTACATCAACCCCTCGCAGTATCCGGCCAGGTATCTCGGCAGTTTCACCGCCTCCACGGGCCTGGCGATGCGGCAGGCGGATATGAGCGTCGTCGCCCTGCTCGACAACGCCTCCAGTCCGAGGTGGCTCTGGGAAGCCGCGCAGTTGAAACCGGCCCTCGCCTATTACGCGAAGGACAAAAACATCGCCGGCGGGCTCATCCAGTCCGGCGACCGCTACGCCGGCCTCGGCGGCAAAATCTATTTCAGCCGCGGCAAACCCTTTATCAGCTGCGGCCTGTCTTTTTGGTACAACGGTCCGGAGGGCGCCGCCGCCAAGCAGGAATGGGTGGAACGGTTCGCCGCGCAGGTCAACGCGCAGCCTGCCGATATCCGCTCGGCGCGGGGCTACACCTACATCAACGTGCATCCCTGGTCGACGAGCATGGAGGAACTGGTCGAAATGGTCTCGATGCTGGACAGCCATATCGAGCTGGTCACCGCCGAGGAGCTGGTGGCCTTGGTCGGGGAGAATGTCTGTCGCCCGTGACAGACTTTGACGCATGTGAACCGCCGGTCGGGTATATCGAACCCGGCCGGCGGCTGCTTTTATCCGGGTCGGAGGCGCGGTTTACCGGTCCTCCCGCCAGGTCGGCCTGCGCAGCGGGATGTCGAGCGCGCGGCTGCCGTTACCTGTCGTCTTCATTTGAGGCACTTTCCTTTCTGTGATTTTCTTTTCCCGGGCGCTTGTTTCGCGGGTCTGCGGGGCGCCGAGCGACCGGAGATAGGGCTGCATAAATATTCGGTTTGTTTTAATATTATTCATAACGAAGCTCACCGCTCTCTTTCATCCGGCGGCTGAGTTTCGCGATGCTTTTACCGCGCGCCCGCCTTTCGCGCAGCGCGGCGCTTTTATCCTCGAAATAGTGCGCCTGCCGGTTTTCGAGCGTCAGTTTCCGGTAACTTTCCCAGCGCTCGGGGGCCAGTTCGCCGCTGTCGATGGCCGCGCGCACCGCGCAGCCGGGTTCCCCGGCGTGGCGGCAGTCGCCGAAGCGGCAGGAAGCCGTCAAACGCTCGATGTCCGCGAAACTTTGGGCGAGCCCCTCGCCGGCGTCGTGCATCCCGAGCTGGCGCAAGCCGGGCGTGTCGATGACCATCACGCCGCTTGGCAGCATCATCAGCTGCCGCCGTGTGGTGGTGTGCCGCCCGCGGCTGTCGCCCGGGCGGACGGACTGGACTTTCATCACTTCCGCGCCCGCGAGCGCGTTGACCAGGCTCGATTTGCCGACGCCCGAAGAACCCAGAAAAACGAGGGTCCTGCGCGGCTGCAGATAGGGCGCGAGGTCATCAAGACCCTGCCCGGTTTTGGCGCTGACGGCGAACACGCCCGCGCCTCCGGCGATTTTTTCGGCTGCCCGGCACTGTTCGCGGCATTCTTGAACCAGGTCCGCCTTGGTCAGCAGCACCGCCGGCACCGCCCCGCTCTGCCAGGCGAGCGCGAGATAGCGCTCGAGCCGCCGGAGATTGAAGTCGCGGTTGAGCGAGGTCAGTATAAAAACGGTGTCGAAATTGGCGGCGACCGCCTGCGGCCTCCTGCCCGGCATCGGGTCCGGCCGCGAAAAAAACGATTTGCGCGGCAGGGTCCGGATGATTTGGCTGTCGCCGAGCGCATTGGGTACGATTTCGACAAAGTCGCCCGTCGTGGGGAAGTCGGCGTCCGAACCTTGGGCGTAATATACCGACGCTTTCAGCCGTCCGTGCAGCGCCCCGCTTGAATGCATCAGTTCGAAACGCTCTTTGTCGACGGCGGTAACGCGCGCAATAGGCTCATCGTTTTCGCCATTGGGGATATAGCCGTATTCTTTTATGTCTGTCATCATAGTCCTCCGAAAATATTATGAGTAAACGGTAAGGGGTACGATAGAAATCCACAATCATCATTCATCATCCTTTCTTTTGCCGGTTGCTGAAAACGGGCATAAAAATTCCGCGGCCGGCAGCCTTTTCAGACTGCTCACCGCGGATGGTTATGCAGTATTCATAAAAGGTTGGCGTCAGACGGTACAACAAAACAAAGCTGAATCAGCCGTTTTGCCGCACCGGTATTCGGTTTTAGACCGGGCTCACCTTGCCGAGAATCATGTAAACACCTCTCCTTTCGAGATCAATGGGCCGATTGACCGGGGAAAGTATAGCAGGCACACAGGAGCATGTCAAGGTTTTTGCGCCTTTTCCTCTTTTGCCGCGTCTTTTTTTGCGATGCCGCACAGCAGGTAGATCACCCCGACGGCCGCGGGAATCACCGACAGCAGGTAGTAGGACGCAACGTCCCGCTGTTTGGTAAACAAGAAATACACCGCGAAACCGGCGGCCAGCAGGATGAAGAAAAGCCCTGTCAGCCTCGGCCGTTTCCAGGTCACAAAAACCAGCAGCAGAATCAGGAAGCTCGGGACGCAGTGGAGCAGAAAAGCGCCGATTTCTTTTGCGGTGACGCCGGCGCCGCCGAACACATCGAAAGAAAAGAGCATCAGAAACAGCGCGTACAAAACGGCGGGAACGCGCGCAATCCAAACGGCCTTGGTAATGGTACCTTGAATCATAGGTCTTCCCCTTTCCGAAGTCTAAAATCCGTTGATCCTGACCGGACGGAACCATCATACAGGAAAATAAAACAAGAGGCAACTGTTCGACTTTATCGGACGGCAGTTGCCTCTTGCGGCCGGATGACGATTGCTGTGCATCGAAGGCGGCGGCTTATTTGACGACCTCGCCGTCTTGCGCGTTCTTGACGACGCTGGCGATGCCGTTTTCGCAGCTCTTCTTGGTCTTGTATCCCTCGGAGGCGGCGATGTTGCGGCCGTTTCCGGCTTTCAGGCGATAGCGGAACCCGCCGCTTTCGCATTCGCCGCCTCAACCCTGGGCGGGCGCCATATCGGCATACAGCGCGAAGTGGTCGGAAACGAAACGCCCCTCCCTGAGCCCGTACACGATCCGGTAGCGCAGCGGCGAAAAACCTGCGTTGACAAACAGGTAATCGATCGGGCTGCCCGGGTAATGGTACCCGTCGCCGGCGAAACCGTTGAAACTTCCGCCGGCCATGGTGTCCGGCGCGGCGTACTTCACGTCGCGCAGAGGCCCGGCTGTCAGCGCGAGGTAGGGCGCCTGATTTTCCCTGCAGTTGAAGTCGCCCGTGACCGCCACGGGGCAGTCGAATGTCAGCGCCTTTTCGTTGATGAGCAGCGCGCTGTTGAGGCGGGCCTGTGCGCCGATATGGTCAAAATGCGTGTTCATCAATACGAAAACGAAGCCCGTGCTTTTATCTTCCAGTTTGGCCCAGGTGCAGATTCTGTTGACGGAGGAATCCCAGCTTTTCGAGGGCGTCGATGGCGTTTCGCTCAGCCAGAAGGTATCCGAGTCGAGCAGACGAAACTTGTCTTTGCGGTAGAATACGGGGCATTGCTCATCGGCCGCGAAGTTGTCCATGCCGCGGCGGCGAACACCCGTGTAACCGTAATGCGGCATTTGATACAGCAGCGTGGTGATCCATCCGAGATGCGCCTCCTGCAGGCCGAAACAGTCGGGCATGAGCGTTTTCAGCGTGTCCGCGACAAGGACGGTCCGGTTCTCCCAGCGGTTTTCACCGTCGCCCGCGTTCTTGACGTTGAAAGAAGCGATGCGGTAAGCACCTGCCGGTATTTCGGTTTCGGGCGTGGGCGCGGGGGGCAAAAACGGATTGGATGGCGCCGGAAACCCGAAACCCGTCATTGCCGCTGCGATATTGACCAGCGCGATGAGCACCGCGAGCCATTTTTTCATCCTGTTCCCTCCATTGAGCCGAGATGAAGAGCCGCTGTCTGCGCTTTTCTTTTTTAACCTTCCGCCCGTGCCGCGTCAAGGCGGCGGTTCCTCAGCCAGAGGCAGATGTCGATAAAAACCATCGCGCAGTTCAGGCAGTAGAAAACGATAACGTAGGTCATACGGTCCGCCCATATTTTAGAAGCGATCCCGCACAGGTAGCCCGCGAAAATCAGCAGAAGAAACGCGATGCTTTTTCCCTTCGCGGTTTTCGCTCTGGCGGATTTGATAATCGACGCCGGCCAGGAAAGGCCGAAGGCAATCAACATGAGCGCTTCGAGCAACTGCGGCATAGGATACCCCGTTTTCGTGTCGTTCTTGTATTTGGCAGCGTGTCACTGAGCCTGTTTCGAATATTTTTTCAGGTAGATGAAACGCATCAGCTTCGATTCGAGTGCGTTGATGGGCTTGCTGCAGCCGAACAGCAGCGCCGTCAGGCCGGCCAGGGCATTCTTTTGTATGATCATTTCGACGGCTTCGGCGTCGCTCTTTGACCCGGCGCAGCAAAGAGCCCCTTCGCCTGCCAGCAGCAGGGCGTTTCTGCCTTTCAGGGCGCGCGCGCAAAGCGCGGCCGATTCGGCGAGACGCCCGGGGTCGAAAGCCGCGCAGCGGGCGGAAACGCCGACGATCTGGGCAAAATCGTCCACCTGGGGCCTCATTTCCCTGCCGAGCGTCGAAAAGGCGGCGGCCGCCGCGCCGGTGCTGTGGATGATATGCCCGATGTCCGGGTAAGCCCGGTAGACGGCTGCGTGCAGAAAGGCCTCCGGCGAATAGGGGAACTGTTCCGGGTCCGGGGCGGCTGAGAGGTCGATGGCCAGCGAATGCCCGACATCCTCCCCGGGGATAAACACCATCGCGGAGCCCTCCCGGTGGCTCAGGCAGGGCATCGGCGCTTCGCGAATTTTGCCCCTGTCGCCGTTGGGGACGGTTCGTTCCAGTTCGACGGCGGCGATTTCCGCCGCGGCCGCGTCGATATCGGTTTCGTTTTTCGCGTACAGGCTGTTGAAACGCCCGAGGATATGCGACAGGCACAGTTCTTCGAGTTTGTTTGCGGTTTCGAACGCCGCCCCGCTGCCCGGGCCGAAACACAATGCCCCGTGGTGCGCCATCAGTACCGCCTTCGCGTCCGTGGCGGCCAGCGCGGCCTTGACGCCTGCCATGAGTTTTTTGGTGCCGGGTAGTCCGTAGGCGGCCAGGGGTACGCGGCTGCCGGTGAAGGGGACAAACGCGGGCGCGACGGCGTCGATGCCCTTGTCGAGGCAGGCCGCGGCGGAGGCGTATTTCTGATGGGTATGAATCACAAAACCCGCGTCCGGGCGCGCCAGGTACACCTGTGCGTGCACGCCTTTTTCAGACGAGGGTTTGATACCGCTTTCATAGGCAAGCGTCGCGATGTCCACAGCGACGATCTGTTCGGGTTCAAGGCTGTCGTAGGGTTTGCCGCTGGGCGTGATGACAAAAGTCTTTTCGTCCACGCGGCAGCTGACGTTGCCCCAGGTCCGGGCAATCAGGCCGTATTCGACGAGTTTTTTCCCGGCGTCGATGACCCGCTGTCTGGCGAGCGCAAGGTCCATATTCTTCTCCTCCGTTTTACGTCGCCCGCTCGAGCAGCCCGACGTTGGCAAACACGCGGTCGAAGGCCTCGAGCGCCTCGTCGATCATCTCTTTATTGTAAGCGGCGCTTGTATAAAGCCGGCTGCCCGCCAGCGTGACGAGCCCTTCCGCCATATAGGCGGCGCCCATGTGTTCCATCTCTTTTTTCCGGACAGAGGTTTCTTTGAGCACCTGCGGAATCTTCCACGGCTTGTTCCAGTTGATGGAAAAATGCATCGTGCCGACGGTCTCGAGATGGCAGATGGACCCCTGGTTGAACGCGACGAAAGGCAGATCGTACTTTTTAACAAGTTCCTTGAGCCCGGCGGTCAGCCGGTCGCCCATGAGGCCCGCCTTTTCGCAGGCGCCCGTCTCGTCGATTTCGCAAAGCGTGTGGTAGCCCGCCACGCAGCTGATGGGCGTCGCGGCCATCGTTCCACCGACAAGCGCTTTTTTATGCTTGACGCCGCCCGCGATGCCCGCGGAAAGGTATTGCATATATTCCTTTTTGCCGCCCAGGCCGCCCGCGCCCGGATACCCGCCCGCGACTACTTTGCCGAAGATGGTCAGGTCGGGGGAGACGCCGAAATAGCCCTGAGCGCCGGCCATACCGATGCGGAAACCGGTCACGACCTCGTCGAAGATGAGCAGGGCCCCGTATTTTCTGCACAGCGCCTCGACGCCTTTGTTGAAGTTGAAATCCAGCGGCCGGGTGCCGCTTTCCGGGCCGACCGGCTCGATGAAAACTGCCGCCGTGCCGCCGCGTACTTTGTTAAACCGCAGCTTGCTCTCAAGGTCGTCGAGGTCGTTGGGGAAAAACTCCTGTATATGTTTGAACACATAGTGCGGCACGCCGCTGGCCTGCGTCCATTTCGAGCCGGGGATGCGGATGCCGTACGCCAGCTGGTCGCTCCAGCCGTGATAGGCGCCGCCCATCTTGATGATGTTTTTCTTCCCCGTCGCCAGACGCGCCACGCGGATGGAGGCCATGCACGCCTCGGAACCCGAGCCGAACATGCGGAACATCTCGACGCTCTTGACGCAATCGTGAATTTTTTTGGCGAGTTTGTATTCGTATTCGTGGAACAGGCCCGTCGAGGGGCCGCAGGTGTTGAGCAGGTCGATGACTTTTTCGCGCACGGTTGGGGGGTTGCTGCCGAGTACCGTCGGCCCTCCCGCCTGTAAAAAGTCAAAGTAGCGGTTGCCGTCGATATCGTAAAGATAGGCGCCCTCGGCTTTGGTGAACACCAGGGGGAAAGGATAGTTGAACGCGAGGTTGTGCTGCACGCCGCCGGGGATGATTTCTTTGGCGGCGTCGATCATTTCTTTGGATTTGGCGCACTTCTGAGCGTAATACTTCTGCTCGTATTCCTTGAGCGCTTCCGGCTTGACGGAATAAATCGGTTTTTGAATCAGCTCGTCGAGTTCCCTCGTGACAGCGGCCGCGTCGTGATAGTTCGTGATGGCGAATTTCCCTTCCATGGTGTCTTTCCTTTCATCGGTGAAATGATTTTGAATGCCGGTTTTTTATACGATGCCCAGTTGTTTGGCGATTTCCGTCGTTTGCAGCTCGAGGAGTTTGGAAACGCCTTTTTCCTGCATCGTCACGCCGTAGAGGGAATCGGCTTCCTCCATGGTGCCTCTGCGGTGGGTGATGAGGATAAACTGCGTCTCCGCCGTCATGCTTCTGACGTACTCGGCGAACTTTGTGACGTTGACGTCGTCGAGGGCGGCCTCCACCTCGTCGAAGATGCAAAACGGCGCAGGGTTGATTTTCAGTATCGCGAAAAGCAGCGCGATGGCGGAAAAGCCCTTTTCACCGCCCGAAAGCAGGTCGATGTTATGCACGTTTTTACCGGGCGGCTGCACTTTGATTTCAATATTGCACTCCAGCACGTCGTGCGGGTTTTCAAGCACGAGTTCCGCCTTGCCACCCTCGAAAAGCTCCGTGAAAATTTCGCCGAAACATTTGTTGATGGCGTTGAACTGCTCGCGGAAGCGCACGGACATTTTGCCCGTCAGGTCTTCGATCAGAATCATCAGTTCCTCGCGCGATTTTTCGATGTCGTTGATCTGCGTGCTCATGAACTCGTAACGTTCGGACACCTCTTTGTATTCCTCGATGGCTCCGACGTTGACGGAACCGAGGTTTCTGATTTTATTGCGGATTTCGTTAAGCGTTCTCTGAGCTTTCGCCGGCTCCTCGATGACGATGCCCATTTCCTCGGCCTGGCGGACGGAAAGCTGGTATTCGTCGAACAATTTGTTGCGCGCGTCCTCGAGTTCTTTTTCCAGCGCGGCCTTGCGTTCCCCGAGGCGCGCCAGTTCGCCGCCGAGCAGTTCTTTGTCTCTGGTTTTGTTCCGCTCCTCGCCTCTGAGCGCGGTGCTTTTCGCCTCCAGGGCGTTGCGCTCGGCAATGAGCGCTGCGACGGTTTCGCCGGCCGCGGCGCTTTGCGCGCGCAGTTCCCCGGCGCGGATTTTCAGCTGTTCAATCAGCGCTTTGGTTTCGATGCTGCTGTTGGCGATGGCGGAAATTTCCTCGTTAAAGCTGCCCAAACGCTCCTCGTGCGAGGCTTTCCGCCTTCTGAGCGCAGCCGCCGCTTCCTCCTTGGCCTCCATATCTTTGCGGATGGCGAGGATGTCGAGTTTGATCGCCGCTTCCTTGGCGGCCACTTCGTCGCGCCGGCTGTCGAGGCCGCTTCTTTCCTGCGCGAGCGAGCCGGTCTCGTTACGCAGCAGGGCAATTTCCTTTTCCAGCTGCTTGACCTGCGCGTCTGCCTCGCCGATTGCCTCCGACAGCGACTCGATGCGGCGGGCGGAGGCCTCTTTTTCCGCTTCAAGCGTTTCGAGCGCTTCGCGCGCCGAGCGGATTTTTTCGTCCGTCATGCGCAGTTCGCCTTCGCGGCGGATAATCTCCTCCTGGGCGTTGGCGAGGTCCGCTTGCGCGCCCGAAAGCTGCGCCTGCGCCGCGGCGAGTTCTTCGGTGATGGTTTTAAAAGCGCTTTGTTTGGCCTCGTATTCCTTCTGCAGCACCGCCGCCTGTGCGCCGAGCTTTTCAATCTCGTTGGCGCGGCTGAGGATGCCGCCCCCCTGCCCTTTGGAACCGCCGGTCATGGAGCCGCCGGCGTTGATGACCTGTCCGTCGAGCGTGACGATACGGAAGCGGTTGGCGTATTTTTTCGCCATCTCGATGGCGTTGTCGAGATTGTCCGTCACAGCCGTATGCGACAGCAGGGAGCTGACGATGGCTTCATAGCGTTTATCGCCGGAGACGAGGCGGTCGGCCATGTTGACGAAGCCCGCGCATTTTTCCAGCCCTTTTTCGGTAAACGGCCGCGCTTTGATGGCGGTCAGCGGCAGGAAGGTTGCGCGGCCTTCGCGGCTGTCTTTGAGGTAGTAAATCGCTTTCTTGGCGTCGTTTTCATTATCGGTCACAATGTGCTGTATCGAAGCGCCCAGAGCCGTTTCCACCGCGACGGCATAGGCCTCCGGAACGGATATCAACTGGGAAACGGGACCGTGGATGCCCTTGAGGGTCCCCCGTTTCGCTTCGCGCATGACCGCCTTGACGCTGCCGAAGTATCCTTCCATATTTTTTTCGAGGTCTTCGAGCATCTTGACGCGCGCGTTTTTCTGGTGGATATCAAGGTTGAGCGTTTCGAGTTCCTTTTTTGCTTTTTCGCTTTTCTGCTCGCGCGACGAGGCGATCATCGCATAGCCCGCGACGGCGTTGGCGATTTCCTGCGCTTGGCTGCGGCCGGCGTCCACGTCGCCGGAGCGCGCGTTTCTTTCCTGCTCAAGGCCGTCGAGTTCCTGCCGTTTCAGCGCGGCCGCCTCTTCGACGGCGGCGATTCTCGCTTCGACTTCCTCTTTCGACGAAGCTGCCGTGGAAGCGGCGATTCTTTTTTCCGAAAGCTGCGCTTCGAGCCGCATCGTCTGTGCCGAGAGCGCCTCAAGTTTTTTCGCCGTTTCGCTGTTCTCCCTGCGGATTTCTTCCAGGTCGCGGGAGGCCAGGTCGAGTTCCAGCTGTTTCTGCCCCGCCGCTTCAAGCATCTGCGCGATTTCCGCAAGCGCCTGCTCGATTTGGCTGTCGAGATGCTGCTGGGTATCCGCCGCCTGCTCCATATCGCGCGTGATGCGTTCGATGGTGCTGTTGTTGTACTCGATTTTGCTTTCCTCGACGGCGATGCGCCCTTCGGTTTTGACCGCCTCCTCCTCGAAACCGGAGGCGTCCATACGGATTTGCTCGATTTTGAGGGTGATTTCACGCGCCTGCGCGATGAGGTCCTCAATCTCTTTTTCCAGTTCGCCGAGGTCGTTCTCCGCCTGCTCGTGCTGCAGCGCGGCCAGCGAAAGGCGGTGCTCCTGCTGGCGCAGGCCGTCTCTGGCTTTTTCCATCGAATGCAGCCAAAGCCCGATTTCGAGCGACTTTTTTTCCTGCGCGAGTTCCAGAAATTTCTGCGCTTTCTCGCTTTGGACCTTCAGCGGGCCGACGCGGCTCTCGAGTTCCGCGAGGATGTCGCGCAGCCGGATGAGGTTTTCCTCCGCCTGTTCGAGTTTCCGGTTGGCATCTGTGCGCCGGTAACGGAAATGGGCGATGCCCGCCGCTTCCTCGAGTATTTCGCGCCTTTGCGGCGACTTGGCGGAGACAAGGTCGGCGATTCTGCCCTGGCCGATGAGGGAATAACCGTCGCGGCCCAGGCCCGTATCCATAAACAGTTCGTTGATATCCCGCAGGCGGACAACCGTGCCGTTGAGGGAATATTCGCTCTCGCCGGAACGGTAGTAGCGGCGCGTGACGGAAATCTCGTCTTTATCGATGTCCAGCCGGCGGTCGGTGTTGTCGAGCACCAGCGTCACTTCGGCGAAGCCGACCGCGCGGCGCTCGTCGGTGCCGCTGAAAATGACGTCTTCCATGCGCGAGCCGCGCAGCGTTTTCGACGACTGTTCGCCGAGTACCCAGCGCACCGCGTCGGAGATGTTGCTTTTGCCCGAACCGTTGGGCCCCACGACGGAGGTGATGCCCCTGCCGAAGCGGAGCGTCGTTTTGTCCGGGAACGATTTGAACCCCTGCATTTCAAGCTGTTTGAGTATCATGTTCGATGTCCTTTGTTTGGTTTATGCCTTGTTTCGCCGGTTATCCGGTTACGATACCAAGCAGCCGGAGCGCCTCGCGTGCCGCTTCCTGCTCGGCGAGCTTTTTGCTCTTGCCGCGGCCGGTGCCGATGACGTTGCTGTTGAGGTGTACCTCGACCTCGAAGATTTTGTTGTGGTCGGGTCCGCTCGAGCCCGCGAGCACATAGGTCAGCGTTTCTTCCGGATTTTTCTGCACCACTTCCTGCAGCATGGTTTTATAATCGCTCAGCAGGGGGCGCCGGGACAGAAAAGCGCCGATGAAGCGCAGCACGAACGTCTTCGCCGCGGGAATGCCGGCATCAAGGTAGATTGCCGCGATCAGCGCCTCGAAAGCGTCGGCGAGAATCGAAGGCCTCTCGCTTCCGCCCGTCGCCGTTTCCCCGCGGCCGAGCATCAGGCTGCCGCCGAGGTCGATTTCGCGCGCGAAGCGGCACAGCGATTCTTCGCAGACGGCCGCAGCGCGAAGGCGTGTCAATTCACCCTCGGGCAGCGAGGGGAAAGCGCCGTACACATATTCAGCGGTGATGAAGTTGAGAACGGCGTCCCCGAGGAATTCGAGCCGCTCGTTGCTCGGCTTGCCCGAGCGGGTCTCG
This sequence comes from Bacillota bacterium, assembly GCA_022706685.1. Taxonomy (GTDB): domain Bacteria; phylum Bacillota; class Clostridia; order Oscillospirales; family Acutalibacteraceae; genus UBA1447. Next base: position 16,844 of record JAKJCA010000026.1, on the reverse strand, counting down.
TTGATGTAAGACGAGTGCGACAGCGCCCTCTCAAGCAGGTTCGGGTCTTTGAAGACATACCCGATTCGCTCCTGCAATTTTGTCCGGTTTTTCTGCATGCGTTCCTCCGTTATACTTCGTCTTGTTTATCCGGCGCGGCGCCGCCGCTTCGGGCGGCGCGCGCGGCGATTTCCTGCGTCGCGCCGCAGGCCGCGAAATCCCTCGCCTGCCTGAGGGCGTTTTTGACGGCTTTCGCGTCCGACGCGCCGTGTGCCTTGATGACCGGCGCCGCCGTCCCCAGCAGCGGGGCTCCGCCGAATTCGGTGTAGTCCATCCTCTTTTTTAAATCGGTCAGGCCGCCTTTGACCGCAAGCGCCGACAGGGTTGTGAAAATATTTTTCTTATAAATCGCCTTGATGTTCGCCATCAGCGCCGATGCGACGCCTTCATACATTTTGAGGATGACGTTGCCGGTGAAACCGTCCGCGACGGCGACGTCGCAGCCCCCGAAGGGGATTTCCCTCGCTTCGATGTTGCCGGCAAAAAAATGTTCCTCCTGCCGCATCAGCGCGTAGGCAGCGGTCTGCAGTTTGCCGCCCTTGGTCTCCTCGGTGCCGATATTGACCAGCGACACGCGCGGCCGGGCGATTCGAAGCACTTTCTGGGCATAAATACCGCCCATAAAAGCGAATTGCAGCAGGAACTCCGGGGTACAGTCGGCGTTGGCGCCGCAGTCGAGCAGGAGCAGCGGCCCCGCGTTGGTCGGCAGCACGGAGGCGATCGCCGCGCGCCGGATGCCCTGGATGCGCTTGACCAGAAAAGTCGAACCCATAACCAGCGCGCCCGTGGAACCCGCGCTGACAAAGGCGTCGCCTTCGCCCGCGGCAAGCGCCTTGAGCCCGACCGCCATGGAGGATTCCGATTTCGCCTTCAGGATGTCGCCCGCGTGGTCCGTCATCAGCAGTTTGTCCGGCGCGTGGAGAATCTCGATACCGGCCAGACTGATGCCGTTTTGTGCGGCGCACTGTTTGATTTCTTCCGTTTCCCCGGCCAGAAGGACCGACAGGCCTTCTTCCCGGACGGCGAGCGCGCAGCCTTTTAGGATTTCGAGCGGCGCGTTGTCCCCGCCGAAGGCGTCAACAATGATTCGCAAGCTGCAAAACCTCCCTCATTTTTTCAATACCTCTGCGCGCGTAGGCCTCGTAGCGGGACTGCTTATCCTTCACGGGAAGGTCCGGCGGCGGCAGGATGCCGAAATTTGCGCCCATGGGCTGAAAGTCTTTCACGCTCGGGTCGCTGATGTACGCGCACAGCGCGCCTGTCATCGTTTCCGGAGGAAAAACCAGCGGCGTTTCCCCTCTCAGCAGTCTTGCCGCGTTGATGCCGGCGACGATGCCGCTGGCGGCGGACTCCATATATCCCTCGACGCCGGTGATCTGCCCGGCGAAGAAGAGCCCTTCTCTGGCTCTGAACGAGAGGCCGGAGTCCAGCAGGCGCGGGGAGTCGATGAAGGTGTTGCGGTGCATGACGCCCAGGCGTGCGAACTCGGCGTTGCTCAGCGCCGGAATCATGAAAAAAACCCTTTTCTGTTCACTGAAAACGAGGTTTGTCTGGAAACCGACCATATTGTAGAGGCTGCCCTCGAGGTTTTCTTTCCTCAACTGAAGCACCGCCCAGGGCCGATGGCCCGTCGCCGGGTCGCGCAGACCGATGGGTTTCATCGGCCCGAAACGCAGGGTGTCGGATCCCCTTTTCGCCAGGACTTCGACGGGCATGCAGCCTTCGTAATAAGAGGGCCGGCGGTCGAAATCCCTGAGCGGGGCAACCTCGGCTACGGCGAGGGCGGCGTGAAAACGCTCGTATTCCTCCCTGTTAAGCGGGCAGTTGATGTAGTCGGATTCTTCCCCGCGGCCGTAGCGCGACTGCGGGAAGGCGCGGCTCATGTCGATGCTCTCCGCGGTGACGATGGGCGCGGCCGCGTCGTAGAAACTCAGCGCTCCGCCGCACAGCGCGCGGATGCTCAGCGCGAGCGCGTCGGAAGCCAGCGGGCCGGCGGCGACGACGCATACGCCTTTTTTCGGCACTTCAAGGGCTTCCATACGGACCAGTTCGATGAGCGGCTCGTTTTCGATACGCTCGGTGACCAGGCGTGAAAACAACGCCCTGTCGACGGCGAGGGCCCCTCCGGCCGGAATCCGCGCCAGGTCCGCGCAGGCGAGGCACAGCGAACCTGCCAGACGCATCTCCGCTTTGAGCAGCCCCGAAGCGGAGGCGGTTCTTTGCGATTTCAGCGAGTTGGAACAAACCGGCTCCGCCAGGCCGGGCATCGTGTGCGCCGGCGAATATTTCAGCGGCTTCATTTCAATGAGCGTCGTGCGGACGCCCTCGCGGGCAAGCCGCCAGGCGGCCTCGACACCCGCGAATCCGCCGCCGATGACGGTGGCGCGGTTCATTGTCCGGCACCGGCGTCCGCTTTTTTATTTTTCCGCGCGGGTTTTTCCTCGAAACCGCAGCCTTCGTTATGGCAGATTTTTGTCCGGCCGGATTTCAGGAACAGCGACTTGCCGCACTGCGGGCACTTCTCGTCCGTCGGCTTGTCCCAAGTGATGAACTTGCATTCCGGCCATTTGTCGCAGCCGAAGAATACGTGCCCCTTCTTGGATTTGCGCTCGATAATCGCGCCGCCGCAAAGGGGGCAGGCCGCCTGTGTGGCGACGACGAGGGGTTTCGCGTTTCTGCATTCCGGATAGCCGGGGCAGGCGAGGAACCTGCCGTAACGGCCGGTTTTAATGACCATCATCCTGCCGCATTTTTCGCAGGGAATGTCGGTCATATCCTCCTCGAGGCGTATTTTTTCGCCTTTCATTTCCGACTTCGCCTTGCTGAGCGCCGCGTCCAGTTCCCCGTAAAAAACACGGATGACGCCGACGTAATCGGCCTTCCCGCTGCCGACTTCGTCCAGGTGGCTTTCCATGTCGGCGGTGTATTTCGTGTTGACGATGTTGGGGAAACGGTTCTTCATCAGATCCGTCGCCGCCGCGCCGAGTTCGGTGGCCAGCAGCAGTTTCCCGCTCCTTTTGACATACTGGCGCTTGACAATCGTCATGATGATCGAGGCGTAGGTGCTGGGCCTGCCGATGCCGTTCTCCTCAAGCGCTTTGATCAGCGACGCCTCCGTGAAATGCGGGGGAGGCGCGGTAAAATGCTGGGCTTCGCTGAGTTTCTCAAGCTGCAATGCGTCGCCGCTTTGAAGCTCCGGCAGCATTTTCTCGTCCTCCGCCTCGTCGTCGCCGAGTTCCTCGTACAGTTTGGTGAAGCCGTCGAACTGAATGCCGTAGCCCGCCGCGCTGAAAACACAGCGGCGGCCGGCCGCAAAGTCGGCGGCGTTGGCGGCGTGCACCTCCACCTTGACGGTGTCCTGGATGCAGTTGGCCATGAGGCTGGCGATGAAGCGTTTCCAGATCAGCGTATAGAGCTTGTACTGGTCGGCGGTCAGGGACCCCTTTACCTTGGCGGGCGTCAGCGCCGGTATCGCCGGGCGGATGGCTTCATGCCCGCCCTGGGAGTCGTTTCTGGATTTGAAATACCGCGGCTTTTCGGGCAGGTATTTTTTCCCGTATTCCGTCAGGATATAATCGTTGCCCTGTGCCCTGGCTTCCTCGGAGATGCGCAGGGCGTCTGTTCTCATATAGGTAATCAAACCGGTGGTGCCGATGCCTTCGATTTCGACGCCTTCATAAAGTTCCTGCGCGGCTTTCATCGTGCGCTGCGCCTGAAAACCGAGTCGCCTGGAGGCCTCCTGCTGCAGCGTCGAGGTGATGAAAGGCGGCGCCGGGCTTTTGGTTCTGGTGCCTTTTTTGACCGAATCGACACGGTAGGAGGCGTCTTGGAGCCGCGCGAGATAGCCGTCGGTCTGTTCGCGGCTGGTCAGTTTCACCTTGCCTTTTTCGTCGCCGGTAAAGGTGACGGTGAACGGTTTCTTTTCGGGAGACAGCACGTCCGCGTCGATGGTCCAGTATTCCTCGGGCACGAAGGCGCTGATTTCGGCGTCACGGTCGACGATGAGCCTGACGGCGACGCTCTGCACCCTGCCGGCGGAAAGGCCTTTGCGGATTTTCTGCGAAAGGAAGGGGCTGAGCGTATAGCCGACCAGACGGTCGAGGATCCGCCTGGCCTGCTGGGCGTTGACCAGGTCCATATCCACCTTGTGCGGGTCTTTCATCCCTTTTTCGATGCCGGACTTCGTGATTTCGTTGAAAGCGACGCGGTTGGGCTTGTTCATGTCGAGGCCCAGGAGCGTCGCCAGGTGCCAGGAGATGGCCTCGCCTTCGCGGTCGGGGTCGGTGGCGAGCAGGACGTCGTCGCTCTCCGAGCATTTTTTCTGCAGGTCTTTGACCAGTTTTTCCTTGCCTTTGATGACCGAGTATTTCGGCGCGAAATCGTTTTTGATGTCGATGCTCAGTTTGGCGGAAGGCAGGTCGCGCACATGGCCCATCGAGGCCGCGATTTCATAGCCCGCGCCCAGGTATTTCTTGATGGTTTTCGCCTTTGCGGGCGACTCGACAATCACTAATTTCGACATAACGTTCTCCTATACATTATATATTCAAGGATTTTCTTTTACGTTATAACATATCTCTTCCCGCAGGTCAATTGAGCGACGCCGTATAATTCCAGCTGCGTCAGCGCGATGCCCACCTGCGAAACGCTTAAGCCCGTCGCGCGCACGATGTCGTCGATATGGGTCGGTTCCGTACCGAGCACGGCGTAAACGGCGGCCTCGATGCTGCCCGCGCCTTCGGGCAGCGGCTTTTTGACCGGCGCTTCGGCGTTTTTGCGCGGCGGCCGCGCGGGCGGGGGAGCCGCTTTGACGGTTCCCTTCATGGTGTCGAAGACCGGCGGCACGCTGCCCAGCGGGCGCGTGTCAAACGGCTCGCGCAGCTGGCCGGGGAAGCGGTATATATATTCCTCCAAAATGTCGGCGGCCGAAAAAACAGGCTTCGCGCCCTCCCGGATGAGCTTATTCGCGCCGGAAAAAGAGGAGTTGATCACGTCGCCCGGTACCGCGAAGACATCGCGGCCCTGCTCGAGGGCGAGATTGGCTGTAATCAGCGAACCGCTTCTTTCGCCGGCTTCAATAACCACCGTCGCGCAGCACATGCCGGAAATGATGCGGTTCCTGATCGGAAAGTTTCGCGCGCAGACGGGCGTTTCCGGCGGGAATTCGGTGATGACCGCGCCGCTTTCGGCGATATCGCGCCGCAGAGGATAGTTGTTCATCAGGTACCGGCAGGCCAGCCCGCAGCCGAGCACCGCGGTGGTCGCGCCTTTGCCGTAAAGCGCGCCGGCGTGTGCCGCGGAGTCGATGCCCAACGCCCCTCCGCTGACAATCGCCGCTCCGGAGGATGCAAGGCTGAGGCTGAGCCGGCCCGCGATGTCTACGCTGTGCACCGAGGGGTTCCTTGTGCCGACCACGGCGATATGAAGTTTGCCTTTCAGCCGGCCCAAATCCCCCCAGCAATACAGCGCCAGCGGGAAGTCGTCGGTCTGCAGCAGGAGTTCGGGGTAATCGGGCGAATCGGGGGTTATAACGCTCCAGGCGTTTTTCTCGCACAGGGCGGCGATGCGTTCGGCCTCGCCGAGCGAAGTATTTTCAAGGCGGGCGGCCTGCGCGGGCGTGAAAACGCCGGCCATCCGCCACGCGGCCGGGCCGGCATGGTACATCTCTTCCGGCGAGGGAAAGGCGCTGATGATTTCCGCCGCCCTCGCGCGGACGCCGAGAGCGTTTTGCAGCCATATCCAGTAGATGCCTCTGCCCATCAGGCGCCCTCCGACATTATTTCGATAATTCCCACATCGCGATGGCCGCGGCTGCCGCCGCGTTGAGCGATTCCGTTTTGCCGCGCATCGGGATGGTCGCTTTAACCCTGCAGGCTTGAAGCGTCCGTGCGCCGACGCCGGCTCCCTCGTTGCCGACAACGCAGACGAAACCCGCGCCGGTATCGACCGAACGGATATCGTCCGCCGAGGGGTCCGTTACCAGCGCGACGGTGCCGAGGCCCGCCGAAGCGGCCTGCTCAAGCAGCGCGGCGAGGTCGCCGGTTTGCAGGATATGCATTCTAAAAACGGAACCCATCGCGCTGCGGAGGGTTTTCGGGTTATACACGTCGCAGCCGCCGCCGACAATAACGGCGTCGATCCCCAGCGCCTCGGCCGTACGGATCACGGCGCCGAGGTTCGCGGGGTCCTGCACTTGGTCGAGCGCCACGCAGCGCCGGCCCGGAGCGATCAAATGCGCGCTCCCGGCGGGCTCGGGCATGCGGCAGACGCAGACGATACCCTGCGGGCCTGCCGTGCCGGCCACCGTGTCCGCCGCCCCGGCCGACACCTCGAAGCACTCGTGCGCCGAAGCCGTTACCGCCCGGACCTCTTCGGAATACTTCCCTTCGGCTTTCACCGTCACGAAGGCGTACACAATTTCCACGCCGTTAGCGGCCGCTTCGCCGCACAGGCGGGCGCCTTCGATTACGAAAAGCCCCTCGTCCGCGCGCGCCGGGGCGCTTTTCCCCAGTTTGACCGTCAGTTTGATTTTTTCATTTGTGCGGCTTGTGATGCGCTGCGTAGGTCCATCTCCCGCCTTCCGCCCCGCGGGACGCGGGGGTTTTCTTTGGAATGTTCGGTTTAGTATAAAGCACGCCTGCGGCTTTTACAAGGTATTTTATATTACATTATTATTACCATCGTTATATCGAAACACTGTGTCCGGCGCCGCAAAAGGAAAAACCCCCGTCTCCGTGCAGGAGGCCGGGGGCTTCAAACGCTTGCTTTGTCGGCGGCACTCAGCCGATAGCGGCTTTCGCTTTGTCGACCAGTTCGGCGAAACCCTGCGGGTCGGCGATGGCGATCTCGGAAAGCATCTTGCGGTTAAGGTTGATGTCGGCCTTTTTCAGGCCGTTGATGAAGGTGGAGTAGTTGATGCCGTTCATTTTTGCCGCCGCGGAGATGCGCGTGATCCAAAGCCGCCTGAAATCGCGTTTGCGCTGTTTGCGGCCGATATAGGCGTACTGGCCGGACTTCATAACCGCCTGCTTCGCGGTTTTGAAAAGCTTGCTTTTCGAACCGTAGTAGCCCTTGGCGAGCTTGAGAACTTTATTCCTTCTTTTGCGGGTCATCATCGCACCCTTGATACGTGCCATTGTAAACTACCTCCGTTTTATTTGTATTCGATACCGTCTTGTGCGCGGAAAATCTGCCCGCGCAGGCCTGCCGCGCGCCGCGCCGTGACGGCCGTCAGTGCTGCTTATTTATAGGGGACAAGGCGTTTGATCTGCCTCTCGTTGGTCTTGTCGGCTACGCGGGTCTTTCTGAGGTTTCTCTTGCGTTTGGTGGTTTTTTTATTGAGGATATGCGATTTGTACGCGTGGGAACGGATCGGTTTGCCGGTTTTTGAGATTTTGAAGCGCTTTTTCGCTCCGCTGTGTGTCTTGATTTTGGGCATTTCGGGTTCCTCCTGAAGATTTATTTTATACTGATTTCCATTGAAAAGAGCGATAAAAGCAATCTTTCCAATCCGCCGCCGTCTGACGGCGGGGCAGCCAATGCTTCCGGAAATGTTGTTGAAACTGTGTGCCTGCGGCTGTTGCCGCGGCAGCGAACCTTGTTTGAGGGATTCAAACGGAACAGATTATGGCTTCGCGGCTTTCGGGGCCAGGAACATCAGCATTTGCCGGCCGTCCACCTTTGCGGGTTTTTCGACATTGGCGAGGTCCTCGCAGGCGAGCGCGAACCGTTTCATGTTGTCAAGCGCCAGGTTCGGGTGGGCCATTTCGCGGCCCCTGAAACGGATGGAAACCTTCACCTTGTTGCCGGATGCCAAAAACTTCCTCGCGTGGTCCACCTTGGTGTCGAAATCGTGCGTATCGATTTTGACCGACAGACGGATTTCCTTCAACTCGACGATTTTCTGGTTTTTACGGGCTTCCTTTTCGCGTTTGGCCTGTTCGAAAAGGTACTTGCCGTAATCCATGATTTTGCAGACAGGCGGATTGGCCTGCGGCGCGATTTTAACCAGGTCGAGATTCTTGCTCTCCGCGAGCGCGAGCGCTTCGGCGGCCGACATGAAGCCCAACTGTTCGCCGCTTTCGGAGATAATTCTGAGCTCTTTGTCCCGGATCGCCTCGTTGATCTGAACCTCTTTTGTGCTGATAGGAAAGCACCTCCTCAATATTCGGGTCCCTGTGCGCAAAAAAAACAGGAGCGTATGCAACCGCCCCCGAATTCAACAAAGAAATGCGGACACCTCAAGCGTCCCCATGACTGATTGACCGTTCGGCAGACGAAACCCCGAAGGTGAGAACGGCGCGCGCGCCGCCCTGCTTGTTTGCCTGCCTATTCTAACAGTGGCAAAAAGAAATGTCAACTGTTTTCAGAAAAAACCCGCGGACGCCCTGCCGGCGCCCGCGGGGCACGGGAACTTCGGAAGAATTACCGTTTGCCCTTGTCGTAGGGAATACCCTCCGCTTTGGGCGCGCGCGACTTCTTGGAGGAGAAAATCAGCACGATCATCGTGACGATATACGGCAGCATCTGGTAAATGTATTGCGAGCTGCCAACGCCCTTGAAATCGGGCAGAAAGGCCAGGCTGCCCGAATAGGCGCCGATGACTTTGAAAAACGCGAAAAACACGGCGGCGCCCAGGATGCGCCAGGGCTTCCAGTTGCCGAAGATCATCACGGCCAGCGCGAGAAAGCCGTAACCGGCGACCGTCGACTGGAAACCGGAACCCGCGGCAATGGTGAACGCGATGCCGCCGATGCCCGCCAGAAAACCGGAAATCAGCACGCCGCTGTATCGCATTTTATAAACGTTGATGCCGACCGCGTCCGCCGCCTGCGGATGTTCGCCGCAGGAACGAAGGCGCAGGCCGAAACGTGTTTTGTACATCACGACGATGGCGGCTGCCAGCAGCAGAAAAGCGATCGGCGTGGTTAAGAACATGCTTTTGAAAAACAGCGTTTCCCAAAAACCCTTTTCACGGCCCGCCGCTGCAGCCATACCCAGCGTCGCTTTGGTGATGCGGATCCAGTTGGGGATGTAGATGGTCGTTTTGCCCTGGCCCTGAATAGCCCAGGTCAGCACGATGGCGAAGGCCGGGGCGAGCATGTTGAGCGCCGTGCCCCCGATGGTCTGGTCTGCTTTCAGGCTGACCGAAGCGACGGCCAGCAGCAGCGAATAAACGATCCCGGAAGCGGCGGCGACGGCGACGGCGGCGAGCATGGCCAGCTGCGGGTGCAATTTGCCCCAGCCGCCCTGGTCCGCGAAGTTGAGAAAGAGGCAGCCGAACAGCGCGCCGATGATCATGGTTCCCTCAAGGGCGATGTTGATAACGCCGCTTCGTTCGCTGAACATGCCGCCGAGCGCGACGAGCAGCAGGGGTACGGCAAACAGCACGGTTGCGGCGATGATATCGGCAAGAATAATCATGATGTCGCCTCCTGTTTTGAATCGTCAGGAGTCTGCGCCGTGTCCTGGCCGGGGGAGGGGGCGGCTTCCTTTTTCCTTTCCGCCAGCCGGGTAATCAGGCCTTTGACGAGCAGGGAAACGGCGCTGAGGTAAATGATGACCGAAATGATGATGTCGATGATTTCTTTGGCGAACTCGGGCTGCATCGCGTCGCCGCCGACCTGGATGTAAGAAATGAAAGTGGCGCTGAAAATCGTCGCGATCGGGTTGGACTGCGCGAGCAAAGCCACCGGAATACCGTTGAACCCCATCGAAAGCAGCACTTTCTCAATCGTATACTGGACCGTACCGCTTAAGTAATAAATGCCTCCGCCGATGCCGGCCAGGCAGCCCGCGATGGTCATCGACAGCGCGGTGTTCCTTTTAGCGTTGATACCCGCGTAAATGCTCGCGTTTTTATTGAAGCCGCAGGCCTTGAGCTCGTAGCCGAAAGTGGTTCGGTTCAGCACGATAAACGCCACGACGGCAATCGCGACCGCGATGAGGATGCTGATGTTCATAAAGGGCGATTTCAGCAGCTTGTCGAGCCCGAGGGTGGGAATGATGGCGCGGGCGTTGGCGGCCGCAAGGTTTGCGGTCCGGTTGGCGTTGGCCGAGCCGTAGTAATTGGCGAGGATTTTCGGCGTGTTGGAGAAGAAGAGGTTGACGGCGAATAAGCCGATCCAGTTGAACATGATCGACGTGATGACCTCGTTGACATTGAACAGCGCCTTGCACAAGCCCGGTATCAAGCCCCAGATGGCGCCGCCGAGCATGGCCGCCGTCATCGCGACGTACCAGGGCTGCCGGAGGACGATGCCGGTGTACAGCGCGAAACAGGCGCCGACCATGTACTGTCCCGAAGCGCCGATGTTGAACAAACCGGTTTTGAACGCAAAACCGACCGACAAACCCGTCAGCACCAGCGGAGCGGCCTGGTAAAGCACTTTGGCGATTTTCGCGGGTGAACTGACGCCGGCGAAGAGAATCTGCTTAATGCCGAACAGCGCTTTTTCCGAGTCAAACGCGAGCAGGAGAAGATAGCCGAAAACCAGCCCGATGATGATGGATATCAGGGAAGACAAAAAACTCGCGACGGACCGCCGGCCCAGGAACTCCCTTACCTTTTTCATACAGCTTACCCTCCCTGTCCGGTTGAGCGCGCTTTGTCCCCGGCGCCGGCCATGTACAGCCCGAGTTCCTCCACGGTGGTTTTGGAAGGCTCGAATTCACCGGCGATTTTGCCCTCGTACATGACCAGAATCCGGTCGGATACGTTCATGACCTCGTCGAGTTCGAGGGACACCAGCAGCACCGCTTTGCCGGAGTCGCGCTGTTTGACAATGAGCGAATGGATGTTTTCGATGGCGCCGATGTCGAGCCCCCTCGTCGGCTGTATCGCCACGAGCAGCTGCGGATTTTTGTCGATTTCGCGGGCGAGAATGGCCTTCTGCTGGTTGCCGCCGGACATGCTGCGGGCGATGGTGTCGGGACCCTGCCCGCTTCGGATGTCGTAGATTTCGATGAGCCTGCGCGCGTAATTGCGCACTTCCTTAAACCGGATAAAGCCGAAGCGCTGAAAGAGTTTTTCCCGGTAATGCTGCAAAACAAGGTTTTCGGCCAGGCTGAAATCGAGCACAAGGCCATATTTGTGCCGGTCCTCCGGGATATGGCTGATACCCAGCAGCGAACGTTTGCGGATGCTCGCTTTGGAGATGTCGCTGCCGCACAGCGTGATTTTGCCGGAACTCATCTTTTCGATGCCGGTCAGCGCATAAACGAATTCGCTTTGCCCGTTGCCCTCGATGCCGGCCAGGCAGACGATCTCGCCCTCGCGCACCTCGAAGGAGATGCCCTTGACCGCGTTGTTTTTATGCAGCTTCGACGGGACCACGACATTTTCGACTTTCAGCACTGTTTTGCCGGGTTCGATGTCTTGTTTCTCCACCTCAAAACTGATGGGGCGGCCGACCATCATCTTGGAGAGTTCTTCCCTGTTGGTCTGCGCCACCTCGACGGTGCCGATGAGTTTCCCCTTGCGCAGCACCGTGCAGCGGTCGGCGACTTCCATGATTTCGTTGAGTTTGTGGGTGATGAAGAGAATGGACTTCCCTTCCGCGGCCAGGCCGCGCATGATGCTCATCAGTTCCTTGATTTCCTGCGGGGTAAGCACGGCGGTCGGCTCGTCGAAAATCAGGATGTCGTTGTCGCGGTAGAGCATCTTCAAAATCTCGACGCGCTGCTGCATACCGACGGAGATGTCTTCGACCAGCGCGTCGGGTTCCACGCTCAGGGAATATTTTTGTGACAGCGCGACGACTTTTTCGCGGGCTTCCTTTTTCGTCAGGAAGCCGAACTTGTTCGGCTCGACACCCAGAATGATGTTGTCGAGCACCGTGAAAACCTCGACAAGTTTGAAGTGCTGGTGCACCATGCCGATGTTCAAGTCGTTCGCGTCGTTGGGATTGCTGATTTTAACGGGCTTTCCGTCTTTTTTAATCGTTCCGCTGTCGGGCTGGTACAGGCCGAAGAGCACGCTCATCAGCGTGCTCTTTCCCGCGCCGTTTTCGCCGAGCAGAGCATGGATCTCGCCCTTTTTCAGCCTGAGGGTGATGTCGTCGTTGGCCTTAATGCCGGGGAAGGACTTGGTGATGTTGAGCATCTCGATGACGTATTCTTCCATGGTTCACTCCCCTTAAAAAAGGGGCCGGGCGTATACCCGGCCCCCGAAAGACCCGACTGAACCGTTCGTGCTTAGCTTTGATAATCGACTTTGACGACGGTGGTGACCGGCGGCTTGTCCGTCGCGTTGGAAACAACGATGGTGCCGTCGGCGAGCTTGGCAAACAGGGCCTCATATTCGGCGACGGTGAATTTCTCAAGTCTCCACGACGAGGCGGCTGTCGGAAGGCCGACGCCCTTGTCTTTGGCGCCGAGTGTGGCCGTCTTGCCCGCGTAGGAGGCATCCCATTTCTTGCCGGCCGCATAGAAGGATGTCAGCGACAGTTTAACCGACTCGGTCAGCCCTTTCATCGCCGAAGTGATGATCAGATCCGATTCGCCGGACTGGTCGACGTCGACGCCGATGACCTTGCCGTCCGCCGCTTCCGCTGCCGCGACCGCGCTCAGGTAAATGCCGCCGCCGCAGGAGAAGACGACCTGCGTGCCTTCGGTGTACCAGCCGGACATCTTGGTCTTGATATCGTCATTGGGCGCGAAAACGTCGGAATACCAGTATTTGATTTCCACCGAATCTTTCGCGAGGCCCTTCGCAGCTGCAGCCGCGTCGGCACCCTGGACAAAACCGAAACCGTAACGGATGACGGCGGGGACATCCATGCCGCCCAGGAAGCCGAGTTTGGTGTAGCCGTCCATCACGGCCGCGTAGCCGGCCAGATAACCCGCCTGCTCCTCTTGATAAAGGATGCAGTGCACGTTGGGGGAAGTTTTGTAGGTGGAATAGTCGGCGGTATGGGGTTCGCCGTCAAGAAGCAGGAAATAAACGTTGGGATAAACGTCCTGAACATTGTAGATGGCCTCTTCGAACAGGAAACCGGGGCATACGACGATCTTCGCGCCTTTTTCCACGGCGGTGCCGATGGTCTCGACGCGCGCTGCGGTGGAGTCTTCCGTGGGACGGTAATAGGCGTAGGTGACGCCGTTGGCTTCGGCGTACTCTTTGACGCCGTTCCACGCGCCTTCGTTGAAGGACTTGTCGTCGATGTTGCCGACGTCCGTTACCAGAGCGATTTCATAGGTCCCGTCGCCTTTGGTCGTTACGGCCGCGGTAGTCTCGCCCGTATCGCCGGCGCATGCGGCAAAGGTAAACACGATTGCGAGAATCAGGAACAACGCAAGAAGTTTTTTCATCCTTTGTTTCCTCCCTATTCACCAATATTTGACAGGCTGCCGTTTATGGCCCGAGCCACGTTTCAAATATAGCATAACCGCGGTCCGAATACAATCTTTTCGTCAAGATTTCGCTTCTTTTTTAAGCCTTTTCCTCTTGAAGCGGACGCGTCTCGGCGTTATGATTTTATTGTCTTCCGGAGGCATCGAAAGAGCCCGGACGCAAGGGGGCTGCGATTTGAAAAAAGGCCTGATTCACCTGTACTGCGGCAGCGGCAAAGGGAAAACCACCGCGGCGCTGGGCTTGGCGGTGCGGTACGCCGGCAGCGGCGGCCGGGTGCTGTTCGTGCAGTTTTTCAAAACAATAGAGTCGTCGGAACTCAACAGCCTTGCCCTGCTGCCGAATGTCGAGGTTTTGCGCAACAGCAGCCGCTTTTCTTTTTACGACGAGATGACACCCGCCCAAATCGAGGCCGTCACGCGGGAGAACAACGCCAATCTGGGCCTTGCGCTCGAAAAGGTCCGCGCCGGCGCCTGCGGCATGCTGGTGCTCGACGAAATCGCCGGCTGCTATCAATACAATTTGATTGACCGCGGCGAGGTCGACCGGCTGCTGGCGGACACGCGCGGGGTTGAACTTGTCCTGACCGGCATCCACCCGCCCGAAAGTTTCACTGCCGCTGCGGATTATATCACCGAGATGGTCTGCAAACGCCACCCCTATGAAAAAGGGGTTCCGGCCAGGCGCGGCATCGAGTTTTAGCGCCGCCGGTTTTTCGCCTTGTGTTTTCAGTATTGTATAACGGGTTCCCGGGACCGTTTAGTTGCCCTTTCAGGGAAGGTGCTCGCCGCTATGTTTCTCTTTCCGCGGGAAAACAACGAGAACGGCGGCAACGTAGCGTTCCCGTTTATCGGGCTTCAACAATCGCCGCGCCGCCTGCCGGACCGGTGGAAAATATTTATCGAAACAGCAGAAAAACGCTTGACAAAGCGGAACGCTGAAAATACAATATATAGTACTTTAAAGCGGAAATACGTCTATATATGCCGTCTGTTCGCCTTTTCATCATTATGACCGACGAAGGAGAAACCCATGGAACTCACCGAAAACGCGCGTACCGTCCTCGAGCGCAGATATCTTGCCAAAGGCGGCGACAGCACTCTGACGGAAACCCCGGAGGGGCTCTTCCGCCGCGTCGCCTCGGCCATCGCAGCGCCCGACGCTTTGTACCGGCCGGGCGCCGATATCAAGGCGGTCGAGGAGGAGTTCTACGAGCTGATGACGAGCCTGGAGTTTTTGCCCAACTCGCCGACGCTGATGAATGCAGGAAGGCCTCTCGGCCAGCTGTCGGCCTGTTTTGTGCTGCCCATCGCCGACAGCATGGAGGCAATCTTCGAGTCGGTCAAACAGGCCGCGCTCATCCACAAATCCGGCGGCGGCACCGGCTTTTCATTTTCACGCCTGCGGCCGGCGGGCAGCATGGTCAACTCGACCGGCGGCGTTGCCAGCGGGCCGATCAGCTTCATGCGCGTGTTCAACATGGCGACCGAAGCGGTCAAACAGGGCGGCACCCGCAGGGGCGCCAACATGGGTATCCTGCGCATCGACCATCCCGACATTCTCGCCTTTATCGACTGCAAGGCCAACAACGCCGACATTACCAATTTCAACATTTCCGTGGGCGTCACCGAGGAATTCATGCGCCTTGCCGAGACGGGCGGCGACTACGCGCTCATCGACCCTTGCACCAGGAAAGAAACCGGGCGCCTCAACGCGCGCGAAGTGTTCGACAAAATCGTCCACAGCGCGTGGCGCAACGGCGAACCCGGCATCATCTTCCTCGACCGGCTCAACCGCGACAACGTGGTGCCCTCTCAGGGCGAGATCGAATCGACCAACCCCTGCGGGGAACAGCCGCTGCTGCCTTACGAAAGCTGCAACCTCGGCTCAATCAACCTGATGAAGATGGTTTCCTTCGAGGGCGAAGAAGCGGCCATCGACTGGGGCAAACTGGCGCAGACGGTGCACAAGTCCATCCACTTCCTCGACAATGTTATCGATGCCAACCGCTATCCGCTGGACCTGATCGACGCCACCACCAAAAAGACCAGGAAGGTCGGTCTGGGCGTCATGGGCTGGGCCGATATGCTGCTGCTGCTGGGCATCCCCTACAATTCGGAGGAAGCGGTCGAACTCGCCCGCAAATTGATGAAGTTTATCACCGACGAGGGCAGGAAAGCCAGCGCCGAGCTGGCGAAAACCCGCGGCGCTTTCCCCCTGTTTGAGGAGAGCATCTTCAAAGGCGGCACCCCGATGCGCAACGCGACGGTCACTACCATCGCTCCGACCGGCACCCTTTCCATCATCGCGGGGGTATCGTCGGGGGTCGAGCCCATTTTTTCCTACGTCTATACGCGCAGCGTCATGGACAAAACCGATATGCTTGAAATCAACCCGACGCTGCGCGACCTGCTGCAGGAAGAAGGGCTGTATTCGCAGGAGATGATGGATCTCATCGCCGAGCACGGGACCATCGCCCATATTGAGGAAATCCCGGAAGATATCCGCCGGGTCTTCGTGTCGGCACATGACATTTCGCCGTTCTACCATATCAAAATGCAGGCCGCCTTCCAGGAGTACACCGACAACGCCGTGTCCAAAACCGTCAACTTCCCCGCTGAGGCGACGCAGGAAGATGTCGCCGAGGTGTACCGGCTCGCGTTCAAACTCGGCTGCAAAGGCGTCACCAGTTACCGCGACGGCAGCCGCGGCCAGCAGGTGCTCAACCTTGCGGGCAAGAAAGACAGCCCCGTCCCCGAAGCTGTTGCTGAAGACAGCAACGGCGTGCCTTATGTCGTCATGCCGCGGCCGCGCCCCGACGTAACCAAGGGTGTCACCGAAAAGGTCGAAACCGGCTGCGGCAACCTGTATATCACCTGCAACTATGACGAGCGCGGCATCTGCGAGGTGTTTACCAATACCGGCAAAGCGGGCGGCTGCCCCTCCCAGTCCGAGGCGACGGCGCGGCTTGTTTCCGTTTCCCTGCGTTCGGGTATCGATGTCAACACGATTGTCGGCCAGCTGCGCGGCATCCGCTGCCCGTCCACCATCCGCCAGCCCGGCAGAAAATGCACCTCCTGCCCCGACGCCATCGGCCGCGTGATCCAAAAAGTCATCGCCTCCAACGGGTTCAAGGAAGGCGGGCTTGAACTGGCCGAACAGGTCGTCAAGGCCGCGCCGAAAACCGACGAACACCTCATCGCCTCCCAGATACGCAAATGCCCGGAATGCGGCGCCAAAGTCGAACATGAGGGCGGCTGCGTCATCTGCCGCGAATGCGGTTATTCCAAATGTTCATGACAGCGCCCGTGTTTGAGCGCTGAATTCTCTCCTTGGGCACGTTGCAAAACGAGCCCAGGAGCAAACAATGAACCAGTCAGCCCAAAAGGGTTGGCCGGTTCACCGTTTTGCGTTAAAATTGAATTGATGAAGAAACAACAAACGCAATGCCAGT
>JAKJCA010000110.1 GCA_022706685.1 Bacillota bacterium | reverse complement strand
GAAAGCGCGCAGGGGCCGGCCGATGCCGCCCGTTTCGACGGCGCGGTCGAACAAGCGCACCTCATGGCCGTGACCGCGCAGGAACGTGGCCAGCGACAGCAGGCCCAGGGGAATGACCGGTTTTTCCTTAAAACAACTCGACAGCGCGTTGACCAGCAGAACTTTCATCCTTTGTTCCTCCCCGGCGGACGGCGCGGGCCGTTTAAGCGGATGTTGGGCAGTATCAGGCTTGATTTTTTGCGAAGAAGCGCAGGCCGTATTTTTTGCGGATACCCGGGAACATCAGCGCATACCAGACGATTTGCGTAAACTCCCAGACCGAAAGCAGCAGCAGGAGGATGTTGCGCCATCCGCCTCGCCGCGCGATGTCCGCGCCGATCGCCGCAACGCGTTTGACCCAGACACGCGAGGCGCGCCGGCCGGCGGATTCTTTTTTGGCCAGGAAAATCGACAGGAAAAAATAGTTGGCGATAACCTTCAACTCCCGCGAAGGCACTTTAGAGAAACCTTCGCCGAGCGTGTCGATGACGGCGAGGTCCCGCCATCCCCGCCAGCCGGCGGGGCGTTCGAGCCGGCCGGACGCAACGAGCTGTTCGGTCATTTCGGAACCGGGCATGGGCCCGTAAAGCGCGGCGAGCTTCACGTCGGCGGACAGTTTATCAACAAAGGCCAGCGTCTGCTTGAGTTCCCGCTCGTCTTCCCCGGGAAAGCCGATGACGAAGGAAGCGGTCGTCCAGATACCGATGCTGCGGCACAGGCGCAGAACCTCCTCAATGGCGGGTATATCAAGGTGTTTGCCGACGGATTGCTGGCGTTCGGGCGAACCGCTCTCGACGCCGAAAAAGATCCAGCGGCAGCCCGCGGCGTACATTTCGCGCAGCAGCGCCTCGTCGCACAGGTCGGTTCGCATGTCGCAGCTCCACAGCAGGTCCAGGCCGCTTGCGGCAAGGGCGGCGCAGACTTCGCGCACGCGCGCCGCCCCGGGGGCGAACAGGTCGTCGACAAAATAAAAGCCGTCGATGCCGAAGTTGTCTTTGAGGTTTTTCAGTTCGGCGATGACGCAGCCGACCGGGCGGGGCCGCCAGCGGCCGGAACAGTGCGCGGGGCTGTAGCAGTAGGCGCAGCGGCCCGTACAGCCGCGCGAGGAGTAAACGTGGAGCATCCTGCGGCAGGGAGGGTTGCGGACAAAATAATCCTGCGGCCGCACAAAACCGAAGTCGATGACCGGATATTCGGCGAGGCTGCGCGGTTCGGCGGGCGGATTGACGGTGACGGCGCCGTTATCGAGCCAGGCCAGGCCGGCGATGCCCCGCAGGGAAGTTTTGCCGGCGAGGGCGTCGAGCAGGGCCGTCAGCACCGGCTCGCCGTCGCCGACGGCGACATAATCGACCAGGCCGCTGCCGAGGACCAAATCGGGAATCAATGAGGGGATATGGCCGCCCCAGACAACGGGGATGCCACGCGACTTCGCCGCCTTCGACACTTTCATCCCGTCGGGGAAACTCTTGATGCCCAGCGAGGAAATTCCCACCATATCGGGCTTGAAGCGGCTGATACGCCTGGCGGCGGAACCGGAACAAACCGAGCGGTCAAAAACCTCGACGGTATGGCCGTTTTGTTTCAGAACGGTCGCCAGCGACAGCAGGCCCAGCGGGACAGCCGCCTTCTGCTTGACATAATAAGAAACGGCATTGACCAGCAGAACCCTCATCCGCGCGGTCTCCCCTCGTTGGTCCGCGTCCGCTGCAGGCCGTACTTTTTGACAATGCCGGGGTACATCAGGGCGAACCAGAATATCTCGAGCAGTTCTTTGGCTGACACCGCGGCCAACAGCAGGGAACGCAGG
>JAKJCA010000079.1 GCA_022706685.1 Bacillota bacterium | reverse complement strand
CGTAACCGCCGCAAGTGACCAGCAGCGTCATTTCATCCAATGTCAACTGGTCGAGGAAGGCGTCCCACTTCGTTTCGTCATCATACACGTCGCGCAGCGTGATGACGCCGTTTTCATACGCCGCGCCGGTCGGCGGCGCTTGCCCGGGAGAAGGGGCGGGCCACGCGTCGGCTCTTCGGATGGAATCGCCGGCCTCGCGTTGTTCAAAACGGGGGAAAGTCCCGGCCGGATCATTGCGCGACAGGATGGGGAAACCGCTGTACGCGCCGCCGAAAAGGTTATGTATCACCGCGCCCGTGGCGTCGTCGGTTTTGTAGACGACGGTTTCCGGCGCGCTGTAAACGAACGCGCCGTATTTGCTTCGAATGTCGCTGCATACGCGAATGGTATAATCTCCCTTTTCGAGCACCCAGGCCTGCTCGTCCCGCCAATCGTACGAAGCCAGGCCGCGCGTGCGGAAAGTGACCGTAACGTTGTCAAAACCGCCCGGCTCGATAAGCCGCGTTTTTGCGTAACCGGCCAGCGTGACGGCGCTTTTTTCCGGCCCGCCGGCCGTATAGGGAGCCGAGACATAGACCTGCACCACATCTTTGCCGGCGTACGCGCCGGTATTGCTTACTTTCACGCTGACACTGACCGTTTCCCCGTCCGCGGAATGTGTCAGTACCTCGCGGCGGAACGCGGTGTAGGAAAGGCCGTAGCCGAAGGGATACTGCACCTTTTCCGGCGCGAAAGTTTCGAAATAACGGTAACCGACATAAATACCTTCGCGGTATTCCAGGTACTTCCTGCCCACCGTGTTGCTGTAACGGAAGTCGCCGAAGTTGACGGACGACGGATGGTCTTCGACACGATAGGCGGCTGTATCCGCCAGCTTGCCGGAAGGGGTGACTTCCCCGCTGAGCATCTTGCCGACGGCTTCCATGCCGAATTCCCCCGGGACCCAAATCAACGCCGCGGCTTTGATCTGCGGGTAATTTTGCAGCCAGCCCATTTCCATCACGTTGGCGGTGTTGAAAAGCACAATGACTTCGTCAAAATGCGATGTGACCAGGCCGACAAGAGCCTTCTCCGCATCCGAAAGGAGCAGGTCGTCCATAGAAAGGTCGGAACCCTCCGCGCCCGTCCGGCTGATGACGATGATCGCCGTAGCCGAAAACGCCACGGCGCCGCCGAGAATTTCCGGCGTGATTTTTGCGACGGGCATTTCGTTGAGCGTCTTTTTCAGCAGCGCCAGCTGCAGCCCGTTATTGAAAACCGTGTTGTCCGTTTTTGGCAGCGAGTTGGTGTCGTTTTTCTCATACAACCTGCGCAGTTCGAGGTTGTAGCGGATACCGCAAAGGTCAAGCGCGTCGTAAAAATCGACAGGGTCGTTCGTGGTGATGGCGCCCGAGCCGGTCCCGCCCAGGAAGGGGGTTACGGAGCCGGAGCCGAACACGTTGACCGCCCGGCCTCGAAGTGGCAGAACGCCACCCTCGTTTTTGAGCAGGACAATGCCCTCGCTTTCGATGTCGACGGCTGTGCGCGCGCTGGCCGCTATCGTCTCCGGCGAAATACGGCCGCTGAATCCGCCGGCGGAGAACACGCAGCCCCCGGCCAGCAGAGCGAACGCCAGAAGGACAGCCGGCATTTTTTTAAGACTGCGTTTCGCGGTCATGGCATCGACAACCTTTCCATGCGGCTGATTGACAAAACCCGCTTCGCTTCAAACCGTCAAAAAGCCCTCCATTCGGCTGAACGCCCGCGGTACGAGTGTATGAGACAATAATTGATTACGGATAAAATACCATAAGCCGTGTGCAATGCACAAGCGCCGCTTTGCTGCGGCTTTCACAAGCCCGGACATTCCGGCTTACGGACGGAAGCCATTCTTTCAGCGATTTTTTATCACTGAAGCGTTTTTATATACCTACCAACTGGTTATTCAATAGGATATAAAAGGACGCACCGGTTATTAAGTCGTCGGCTTTTCGCATGTCAGTATCGATAACCGGTGCGATTACGCGAAAATCCAGCGCTTGAATGAAAATAGGAATTACTCTGGATTGCTTCGATAATTGTCAGCTGATAATATTTTGTAATTGACAAAAATCTTGCTTTCAAGCGCCGATTCCTATTATTCCCCCCAAATATTGATTTTCCTGAACACACTAATTACAATAATGTATAGCAGAGTCATTGTTTTTGTTCGTTCAGGAGGTGTGTGATATGTTAGCAGTCTTAACTGAACTGATAGCGAGATTTTTTTCTGCGATTACTCGCTACGAATGGGATTTTGACTTCGCGCTCCTTGAGCATTTGAAAGACTTGATTTTTTTTAATTGATGGTACACATTTCTTGTAACATGGTGTTCTTCTCGTGCATAGAGGTATTGTTCTCGGGATTGGGCATGCAATGACTCTGCTTAGCGTCCTCCATTTTATCACCACAAGGGTATAAGTACTTGTGGTGATTTTTTTGAAATTATTTACGTAAATATATTGTTCGTTTCTTAAAAATATTGCGTAAAAGCCCATGCTGACCTGATGGTCGTAAAATCCGAGTCTCAACAAAGTGATGAAATGGGAGAAGAACAAACCTGAAGAAATAACTTCGGATGCAAACAAAATAATCAGCGATTTCAGCAAAATGTGCTAGCGTTGTGGGCTAATAATGTCAATGTGCAATACCCTCTCAAATTTGCCTGTCTGCTTTTCTCTTTTTTTTGAAAGGCAAAGACAAACATCAGCCACCGAAACGCGCAGACCAGCCATAATCGCTGGGCTCTTGATGATTTAATCTGCTTGACAAAAAAGCCTTCTCAGAAATGAGAGGGCTTTTTTGCCAAAATCCATTTTTTGTGGTGGACGTTGAGGAACTCGAATCCCCGACCCTTCGCACGTCAAGCGAAAGCTCTACCAGCTGAGCTAAACGTCCCTGTATGAGGCCGGTTACCCGACCGGCAAAGCATATTATACAAAACTCTAACTTGAAATGCAAGCCCGAATTGCCGATTTTTTGTCCGTTTGCGGGAACCTCTCTCTATGGCAAAACAGGACTGTTTGTGTTACCATAATCGGGATCAATGCAAAGGCGGTCTGCGTGATGAAACTGTACCCGATGAAACTCAAACCGTGCGTTAAGCACGCTCTGTGGGGCGGCAGGCGGCTGGTAGACGAATACGGCTTGCCCGAACCGGACCAAGGCAAAGAGGCAGGGGAGGCGTGGGTGCTTTCCTGCGAGGGAGACTATCAAAATATAATCGTCAACGGCCCTCGTGCCGGTTCGCTGTTCGCCGATTTCTACGCCGCCAACAGAAATACCACAGGTTCGCGGGGCGGAGGAACGGAACGTTTCCCTGTGCTGATCAAGCTGATCGACGCCCGCGACGACCTTTCGGTGCAGGTCCATCCCGGTGACGAGGACGCGCCGGGCCAAGGCAAGACGGAAGCGTGGTATATCATCGACTGTGAACCCGGAGCGGGCTTGCTGCTCGGTTTCAAACGGCGAACCGAGAAAAAAATATTTGAAAAAGCTGCCGGAACCGTCGATATATTGCCACTTTTGAAAAAAGTTCCGGTAAAAAAAGGCGATGTTTTCTTCATACCGGCAGGAACCGTTCACGCTATATGTAAAGGCATATTACTTGCCGAAGTACAGCAAAGTTCAGATACCACTTACAGGCTCTTTGACTACAATAGGTTGATAAAAGGCGAAAAACGGCCGCTGCATCTGGTTGATGGGGTGCGCGTGTCAAGTACAATGCCTTACCATAATTTGTACTGCGAAAACGGAAAAACAGAGCGGCTGGCAGGCGCGCGAAGAACCGCTTTGGTCGCTTCCCCCTATTTTTCCGTGCGCAGAGTGGATGTCGACAGCGTTTATACGGACGCCGCCGACGACCGGTCTTTCGTTTCGCTGCTGGCCCTCGAGGGAGAAGGCGTTCTGGCGTGCCCGGATTGTGAAGATGTCGAAATGAAAAAAGGTGAATGCGTGTTTATTCCGGCCAACTGCGGTGATTTTGCCCTGCGCGGGCAAATATCCGTGCTCGAAACACGCCTGTAAAAGGAACCGTTCGATGCCTGTTCTCAGCGTCCAAAATCTTTCCGCGGGTTTTGCCGGCCGCGTCCTGTTTTCCTGCGCCGCTTTCGATATTGACGAAAAAGACGCCGTCGGCCTTGTCGGGGCGAACGCGTCGGGCAAAACGACGCTGTTCCGCCTGCTGGCCGGCGAGCTTGAGCCGCTCGAGGGCGCCGTCGCGCTCGCGCGCGGGGCGAAAATCGGCTATATGCGCCAGCAGGAAGGCGCGGATTCCTACAGGACCCTCTACGAGGAGGCGCTGACGGTTTTTGACCGGCTTGTTGAAATCGAGCGTGAACTCGACGCCGTCGCCTCGCAGATCGCCGGTACCGGCGCCACGCCGGAGCGCATCGAACGCCAGCATGAACTCAGCGAGGAATATCAGCGCGGCGGAGGCCTGACCTTCCGCAGCAGAACCGCCTCGGCCCTGGCCGGGCTGGGCTTTTCGGCCGCAGAGCAGCAGCTGAGCGTGTCAAAACTCAGCGGCGGCCAGTTGTCTAAACTCGGCTTGTGCAAACTGCTGTTAAGCGGCGCCGACCTGCTGCTGCTCGACGAGCCGACCAACCATCTCGACTTTGAAAGCTCCGGCTGGCTCGAGGGTTTCCTGCGCGACTATCCGGGCGCCTTCATCGCTGTTTCCCACGACCGTTATTTCCTCGATAAAATCACCTCGAAAACCATTGAAATCGAGCATGGCAGGGTGACGCTGTGGCAAGGCGGTTACTCGCGCTTCGCGAAGCTGAAAAGCGAGAAGGAAGCGGAAAAACTCAGGCGCTGGAATAACCGCAAAGACGAGATCAAGCGCATCGAAGGCATCATCGAACAGCAGCGGCGCTGGGGGCGGGAAAGGAACTATATTACCGCCGCCAGCAAAGAAAAGATGCTTGCGAAAAAGAAGGCGGAACTTGAAACGCCCGATTCCGCGCTCAAGACGCTTGATTTTTCCTTCCGTATCCGGACGCCCGGCCCCAACGAAGTCCTTGACGTGCGCTGTGTGGCCAAATCGTTCGGCGGCCGCCGCTTGTTTGAGAACGCCTCGTTCCAAATCCGCAAAGGCGAGCGCGTCTTTCTGCTCGGCCCCAACGGCTGCGGCAAGACCACCCTGTTGCGGATTGTCGTAGCGCGCCTGCGGGCGGACGCCGGCAGCGTCCTGCGCGGTGCCAATACGCAAACCGGTTATTTTGACCAGTCGCTCGGCGGGTTCGAAGGTGAGAATACCCTGCTCGAGGAGTTGCGCAACATATTCCCTGCCATGACCGAAACGCAGCTCAGGAGCGCCCTGGCGTCTTTTCTGTTCCGCGGAGACGACGTGTTCAAAAGCGTCCGCATGCTCAGCGGCGGCGAAAAAGCGCGGGCGTCCCTGCTCAAGCTGATGCTCAAAGGGCCGAATTTCCTGGTGCTCGACGAGCCGACGAACCACCTTGACATCGCGTCGCGCGAAGCGCTCGAGCGGGCGCTGGCGGGTTATGACGGCACGCTGCTCGCCGTTTCGCACGACCGGTATTTCATCAACAAACTTGCCACGCGCACGCTCTTCCTGACGCCCAAAGGGGTCGAAAGCTGTGACGGCGGCTATGACGAATACCTCGAAAAGTCGCTCGCCGCGCGCGCGGCCGAAACGGCGAAGCCCGCGCCGAAAACCGGAAACGAGTATTTCGCCAAAAAAGAGCGCGCGAGCCGCCTGCGCCGCCTCGAGGGGGAAATCGCCCGCTGTGAAGACAGCGTCACCGGCTGCGAAAGCAAGGTCGGTGAAATCGGCCGCATGCTTTCAGATCCCGTCAAAGCGTCCGATTATGAGGAAGTGCTGCGTCTGACCGCACTGCTCGCCGAGACGGAAAAACAGCGCGACGAGCTGATTGCCCGCTGGGAAGAACTGCACCGCCAATACGAAAACTTATGTCTGGAGGGAGCCTTATGACCCACCGCGATATGTTCGGCAACGCCGCCTGGGTGGTCCCCGCGCTCGAGTGCGAAGCCCCGTTGATGGTGGCGGATTTTGAAAGCGACTGCACCCGCGGCGAGATCGTCGTCTGCGGGCTCGGCTTTTTCGAACTCTGCCTCAACGGCCGCCGGGTCGGCGACGAGCGCTTCGTTCCCGTCGTTTCCGATTATGAAAAGAGGGACTTGACGCGCTTCACTTACCCCCTCAAC
Organism: Bacillota bacterium; assembly: GCA_022706685.1. Lineage (GTDB taxonomy): Bacteria > Bacillota > Clostridia > Oscillospirales > Acutalibacteraceae > UBA1447. Next base: position 3,239 of record JAKJCA010000079.1, on the reverse strand, counting down.
GATAACGTTTCCCACCGGATTTATTGCGTCCGCTATGATATATCGCCTTATCTAAAGGGCGGAAAGAACAGAATCGGCGTCATTCTCGGCAACGGCTGGTACAACCAGTACCGCCGCCTTGACGAGGGCTTTGTCGGCTTCGGCAGGGTGAAATTGTGTTTCCGCCTCACGCTCGAGGCGGCGGACGGTTCAACCGAAACCGTCGTTTCCGACGCCTCGATGAAATGGAAACCGAGCCATATCATCGAAAATAACCTCTTCTATGGCGAAATTCACGACTACAAACTCGAGGAACCCTTCTTTTCAGAGCCTTCCTGCGACATCGGCGGCTGGGAAAACGTCAGGACCGTCGACCCGCCGGCCGGCGACTTCCTTACACAGGATTGCCCGACCGACAAGGTCATTCGCTTTACAAAACCTGTTTTGGTCGAGAAGCGGGAAAAAACGTCCGTCTATGACGCCGGCGAGAATATCAGCGGATACGCGATTGTTTCCCCGCCCGCTTTCGCCGAGCGTGTCATCGTCTCTTATGCCGAAGAGCTCACGGCCGCCAACTGCCTTGATTACGGGTCGGCCGGCGGCGACAGGCAGATACAAAAGGACGAGTTCCTTGCCGCCGGCCCCGGCAGAGAATTGTCGCCGGTATTCACATGGCACGGTTTCCGCTATTTCGAGGTCAGCAATAACGCCGACGCGCTTGCCTGCGCGGTCGTCCATGCCGATACGCCGCGCACGTCGGCCTTCGAATGCGACAACTTGAACCTCGCCTGGCTGGCCGACGCCTATATCAGGACGCAGCTTTCCAATATGCACGCCGGCGTGCCGTCGGACTGCCCTCACCGCGAGCGGCTCGGTTATACCGGCGACGGCCAGTTATGCTGCGAGGCGGCCATGCTGATGCTCGACTGCCGGCGTTTTTACCGTAAATGGCTCGGTGACATCGCCGACTGCCAGGACCCGGAGACGGGCCATGTGCAGCATACGGCGCCCTTGATGGGCGGCGGGGGCGGTCCCGGCGGCTGGGGCGGCGCGGTCGTCGAGGTTCCCTGGCGTTATTACAGGCAATACGGGGACAAGGATGTCCTTAAGGACTTTTTTCCCCGCATGCTTAAGTATCTGGACTACCTCGAATCGCGCAGCGAAGACGGCCTTGTAATACGCGAAGAAGAGGGCGGCTGGTGCCTGGGCGATTGGTGCACCCCGTCGCCGATGAAACTTCCGGAACCTTTCGTCAACACCTATTTTTATATCAAATATCTGCGCGCCGTCTCGGAGGCCGCCGGCATTCTCGGCGCAAGGCCCGACGGCGATCTGCTCGAAGAGCGCGCGGCGCGGTGCTGCCGGGCGCTGACCAACGCCTATTTCAGCCCCCACACGCATTCCTTTATCGGCGGGGTGCAGGGAGCCGACGCCTTCGGCCTTGACATCGGCCTCGGCGACGAGCACACCTTCCTCAACCTGGCGCGCAAATACGCCGGGCTCGGCATGTTCGACACCGGTATTTTCGGCACGAAAATACTCATCCGCGTGCTGTTCGATATGGGCGCGCCCGAACTGGCCGCCTCTCTGCTGGCAGGCGATAAGAAGGTTTCCTACGGCCGTATGCGGGCCGCCGGCGCCACGACGCTGTGGGAGAACTGGAACGGCGAGGGCTCGCACAGCCACCCGATGTTCGGCGCGCCGAGCGTTTTTCTGTTTTCGCGGCTGCTCGGCATCCGCCAAAAGGAAGGCTCCTGCGGTTGGGAACACGCCGTTGTTTTGCCATTCCTGCCTTCTTTCCTCCAACGCATGTCCGGCCACGTCACCACCCCGCGCGGTACCGTTTCGGTCGACTGCCGAAGGGAGGACGGCCGGGTCAGGGCAACGGCCGCTGTCAGCGCGGGGATGGACGCGGTCTTTGCTTTCGAAGGGGAGGAAGTCGCCTTGCGGCCCGGGGAAAATGTCTTCTATATCAACAAGTAGCGCGAAAATTAACCGAAAAAATACCTCCCGCCGAGGGAGGCTTTTTTAAGGCCGTGGCGCTTATCGCTGACCGTAATACGCGTCTTTGCCGTGCTTGCGCGAAAAGTGCTTTTCGAGCAGGAACGGCTCGATCGGCTCCTTTTGCCCGAGCATTTCGGTATAGTAGGCGGTCATGGCCGTATCCTCGAGCATTTTGGCGTTGAGGGCGGCTCCCAGCGCGTCCGCTCCCCAGGTAAACGGCCCGTGCGAATGGACCAGCACAGCCGGTATGTCGAGGTAACTGATGGAATTTTCCTCAAAAAACCTCGTGATCGCCCGGCCGGTGTTGAGTTCATAGTCATTTTTCACCTGCGCTTTGGTCAGGGCTCTTGTGCAGGGGATATAGCCGAAGGCAAAATCCGCGTGCGTCGTCCCGTAAGGAGGAATCGGCCGGCCGGCCTGGCACCATACGGTCGCCCAGGTCGAATGCGTGTGCACCACGCCCCCGATTTCGGGGAAATTGTTATACAGGTGCACGTGGCTCGGCGTGTCGGACGAAGGGTTCAGGTTCCCTTCCACCTTGCGGCCGCGCATGTCGACGATGACCATTTTATCGGGTGTGAGCGCGTCGTAGGCCACGCCCGAGGGCTTGATGACAATCAGGTTTTTCTCCCTGCTGATGCCCGAGGCGTTGCCCCAGGTCATTTGGACCAGGCCCAGCGTCTGCAGCATGATATTGGCTCGGCAGACCTTTTCCCTCAATTCCTCCAGCATGATTTATCTCCGCCTCCAGACCGCGTCGCTCAACGCCAGTTCTTTTCTGAACGATTGGATATCCGTCTTTTCGTCGATGCAAATAAACTCGATTCCGGCGATTTCGGCGAAATCGCGCAACTCGTCCGCGCCGAGGTCGTAACTCAGCGCGCTGTGGTGCGCCCCGCCGCTGAGAATCCATGCCTCCGCGGCGGTTTTCAGCGAAGGAAGCGGTTTCCAGAGAATGCCCGCCACCGGCAGTTTCGGCATATCGAAGGGCTGTTCGACGCAGTCGACGCGATTAACAATCAGCCGCAGCCGGTCGCCCATATCAACCAGCGAAGCGATGACGGCCTTGCCAGCCCTGGCTTTGAAAACGGCGCGGGCAGGGGGTTCTTTGCCGCCGATGCCCAGCGGGCAAACTTTGACGGCCGGTTTCTCCGCCGCAACCGAAGGGCACACCTCGAGCATATGCGCGCCGAGCACCATCTCGTTGCCCGGCTCCAGGTGGTAGGTATAATCTTCGATGAAAGTCGCCGCGCCGC
>JAKJCA010000025.1 GCA_022706685.1 Bacillota bacterium | reverse complement strand
CGAAACCGCCGAAACCGCAGCCGCGCCGATTGACACCAGAACGGAGACACCGAAATGAAAAGAACCTACCAACCCAAGAAACGCCAGAGAAAAGCAGAGCACGGATTCCTGAAAAGAATGGCCGACAGGAACGGCCGCAAGGTGCTCGCCCGCCGCAGGGCAAAGGGGCGCAAGCGCCTGTCATATTGAGACTGCTCGCAGTAGACGGACGGATGGATTGTTTTGCCTGACATCGTGGCCTTGAAGCTTAACAGCGATTTTAAGCGCGCCTACTGGCGCGGAAAGGTCCAGACACATTCCGCGCTGGTCACCTACGCGCTGAAAAACCGCTCGGGTTTTTGCCGTGTCGGTATCACGACAGGGAAGAAAATCGGATCTGCGGTCGAAAGAAACCGCTGCCGCAGAATCATCAAAGCCGCATACCGTTCGCTGGCTCCCCGTTGTTCCGGAGGCTGGGATTTGGTTTTTGTCGCCCGCGAGAGGACGAAGCAGATGAAGAGCACGCAGTTGGAAGCGGTCATGCTCCGGCAGCTTGCCGCTGCCGGCGTCATCCCGGAAAATGCACGGGTATGAAGAAAATCCTGATCACCCTGCTGAAATTCTACCGCAGGCGCATCTCCCCCGTTCTGCCCCCGATGTGCCGGTATTATCCGACCTGCTCGCAGTATGCGCTCGAAGCGGTGGAAATCCACGGCGCATTCAAAGGCAGCCTGATGGCGATGATGCGGCTGCTGCGGTGCAACATCCTTTTCCCGGGAGGGTTCGACCCCGTCCCGCCGAAGAAAAAATAAGAAGGCGCGGAGGCACCTGATGGATTATATCAACCACCTGCTGGGTATCCCTTTCGGTTTCATCCTGAAACTGATTTACGATACTGTCAACAATTACGGCCTCTCGCTGATTCTGTTCACGCTGTTTGCCAGGCTGATTATGGTGCCTTCCACTTTCAGCCAGCAGAAAGGCACCGCCAAGTCCATGAGGCTGCAGCCGAAAATCCGCAAAATACAAGCCATGTACAAAGGCGACAACAGGCGGATACAGGAAGAAACGCAGGCGCTGTATAAAAGAGAAGGCCACAACCCCATGAACGCGGGCTGCCTGCCGCTGCTGATCACGATGCCGATTCTCTTCGGCCTGATCGAAGTCATTTACAAACCGCTCACCTACGCGCTGGATATCAACCCGGCTGTCATTGCCGAAATGGTCAAGGCGCTGCCGGCTTTGCTCAAGACCACGGCTGATAAAACCCTGCTGAAAGACACGGGCGACGCGCTGAAAAACACCAGACTGGCCGAGCTTCTTATCATCAAGTACATCGACGATTTCCCCAAACTGCAAACCCTCGCGGGGAGCTCGTTCCAAAGCATCAGAAACTTCGCCGCCCATGATTTCAAGTTCCTCGGTTTTGACCTGGGCGCCATTCCATCGTATAAAACCGGTTTCAGCAAACTCTGGGCGATCCCGATTGTATCCGGCATTTCCTCGCTGGCGTCGGGCGTCTTTTCGTGGTTCAAGCAAAGGCAGACCAACCCTGAGATGGCAAAGAACCCCGCAATGGGGTGCATGACGTTCGGCATGCCCCTGTTTTCCGTTTATCTCGGTTTTCAGTTCCCCGTCGGCATCGGCATTTACTGGATCGCGTCGAATGTGTTCGCTTTCGCGCAGACGGTTATCATGAGTTTCACCCACAACCCGAAAAAACTGATTGCCAAGCTAATGGTTGATGAAACCGTCGAGCGCCGCTCCAAAGAAGCGAACCTTAAACTCGTGGCCGCGAGGAACGCAAAATAATTTTATTCAGGCGGTGACAAAGTGATTAAAGAAGTGATTTGCACGGCCGCTACCATCGACGAGGCCAGGGCGCTGGCGATAGAAAAACTCAACGCCCCCGAAGACGCCGATGTCAGCACCGAAGTGCTGGAAATGCCGGTCAAAAAAACACTCGGGTTTTTCGGCGGATCGCCGGCGAAAGTCAGGGCGTATTATGAGGCTTCCGATTTCAGCGGCGCCGAGAATTACATCGCGGCGATCCTGAAGGGACTCGGCGTCGAAAACGCGAAAATCGACATCAAAGCCGACGACGAGGATATCCGCATCACGCTCGACTGCGGCGATGATTACGGGGCCGTCATCGGCAGGCGCGGCGAAACGCTTGACGCCATCCAGTACCTGACGCGCCTGGTGGTCAACCGCGGCACGGAAGGTTTCAAACGGGTCAGCATCAACGCCGGTGATTACCGGGAACGGCGCGAGGCCGCTTTGAGGCTGCTGGCGAAAAGAAACTCCGAAAAGGTCAAGAAGTACGGCAGAAGCATCGCGCTCGACCCGATGAATCCCTTCGAGCGGCGCATTATCCACACCACGGTGCAGGAAATCGACGGTGTGGATTCGCATTCCGTCGGCCTCGACAGCGAGAGAAGGGTCGTTCTGACGCCGACCGGCAGCACACGCCAAAACTCCGCCCCGGAGAAAAAGCCGTTCCGGCAGGGCGAAAGCGAAAAACGTCCGCCGCAGGCGGAAAAAAAGCAGCCGCCCGCTCCCCGTTCCGATGCCTCCGGCGCCGCGCGTTACGGCAAAATCGAGCCGCCGAAAAAGGACTGAGCGGCACCCGAAACCGAGGTCTTACAAAATGGATGATAACAAAACGGACGGGCTGGAGCCCGTCGATGCAAGCGGCAGGGACAACGGCGGCGATAAAACGCAGCGCATTGACAGCTGCGATAAAAATCTGCTGCTCTCCGAATTCGGCGAGTTCGGCGCGAAAGCCACCAAAAGGAAGGGCCGCTTTGCAAGGTTCCTGCGCAACCGGTTCGTCCCTTTTTGGACCGGCCATAACAAACGGAATATAAAAATTGCAGCCGTGGTACTCTCGGCGGCGGCGGTCTTCGTCCTTTCTTTCTACGGTGTCAGGATTATCAAACTGCTGGGCACCGTCGACTACGACGACGGCATCGACTTCAGCAACAAAGACGCCACCTATGTGGAGGACGAAACCGATTTTTCGGCGATGCACGAGGTGTCGGACGCCGGTTCGCTGGATGAACTGCTGCGCGAATGGGCGACCAACGGCGGCGAAAAAATGTACAGCAAAAACGTCATCAACGTGATGCTTTTCGGCGTCGACAGCGAAGACGGCACCATGAGCGGAGCTCGTTCGGACGCCATGATGCTCGCCTCGGTCAATCTGAAAACCAAAAAAATCACCTTGGTCTCGTTCTTCCGCGACAGCTATACCTATATGAATATCGACGGCTCGATCCGCTACAACAAAATCAACGCCGCCAACAACTGGGGCGGGCCCGCGACGGTGGTCGAGACCCTTGAAAACAATTACAAAATCGAAATCGACAAATTCGTCAGCGTCGACTTCAAGACCTTCCCCGACATCATCGACTCCCTGGGCGGCGTTACGGTGCCGGTGACCGAATACGAGGCGAAATTCGTCAGAAGAACGACGCGATATAAAAATTTCAAGGCCGGCGATGCGGTGAGGCTCACCGGCGACGAAGCGCTTATGTTCTCTCGAATCCGCCACCTCGACTCGGATATCAACCGGACAAGGCGGCAGCGTTCGGTGATTATGGCGATTATCGAAAGCACGAAAGATGCCAATAACAGGCAGTTGAACAAGGCGCTGGATTTCATATTCCCGAACATCCGCACCAATTACACGAAAAGCGAGATCCTTTCCCTCGGCTCAAAGGCGCTGTCGCAGGGGTGGATGGACTTTGAAATTCAGCAGATGGTTTCACCCTCCGAAAACGCGCAAAAGAGCGCTTACATCAACGGGGCTTTCGTCTGGATCGTCGATTATCCCGCCGAGGCGAGGGCCGTGCAGCTGGCGCTGTACGGGACGACCAACATCGTGCTTGACGCGAACCGCAACAATGTGCTCAGCCTCCTGACGCCCAGAAACACTTCGGGAAACACCAACAATCATCAACCCACCGGGAGCAGCGGAAGCACCCGGACGCAGACCACGGCACCCGGCGTAAACACCACCGCAGCAGGCACCACAAGCTCTCCTGCCACCACCGAAAAACCTGTTGAAACGACTTTGCCGCCCGATACGACGCAGGCGACGACACAGAGCACGACGTCGCCGCCGACAACAGCTCCATAATAAGAAAACTGCACAAAAGCCGGAGGGGCGTATTATGACGCGCCTCCGGTTTCGTTTTTTCTGCACATTATTTGTAACAGATGCGCTGCGTCGCCATTGTGCGGATACCAAGTTGATAAAGCTGCTTGAACGTTTCCATATCGTCCACTCCGAAACAGGCGACCTCGCGTTTTTGGGCAATCAGGGTTTTTACGGCATCCTGCGCGTCCAGCGCGGCGCCGGCGTCCAGATAAACGGTGAACCCCGGATTCTCTTTGACGGCAGTGAGCGCTTTGCCGTTGAGTCTGCCGGGCATGTACCAAAGTCGCAGGCCCTCGCAGCGTTTGCCCAGGGAAAGAAGCATTTCGGGCTTATCCGAACAAACCGTACACATTGGCGCGAACTGCATTTTATTGAGGTAATCGGCGATACGGCCGGCATCCTCCGGCGAAGCGCCGTTTTCGATGCGGATGACCGGGCGCATGTCGAATTTAAAACAAGTCTCCACCATATCTTCCAAAACCGGTATTTTCTGGCCCGGGTATTGTTCGGTGTTTGCGCCGTTATCGACGTCTTCTTCAAGCAGCTGCGCGTAGGTCTTCGAACTCAGCAGGCCGCAGCCGCTTGTCATGCGCGACAATGAGCCGGAGCCGAAAACGACCCAGACGCGGTCGCGTGTCAGGCGCGCGTCCAGCTGCGCCATCGGATAAGCGCGGCCGCCGGCGAGCTCGAACGCCGCGGCGGTATTTGACGGCGCCCGGCAGGCGAAGCCGCCCTGCGCGATCAGCGTAACGGGAGACGAAGAAAAATCGATCCCGGCTGTTTCGACCGGCAGCGGTTCAAGGGGCTTAACAGGCCTATTTTGAACCGCGAAATACGTTATAACAGCGGCAACCGCGGCCGCGGCCGACGCGGCAATGATGAGCCATATACGCCATTTTCGCATACCGGCGGCCTCCGTTTATTTTTTATTAAGCCGAATGACGCTCTGCCCGCCGTTCGCGCCGGCTTCGACACAGCGGATACGCGGGCCGCGCAAATCGTTCCTGACAAGGTTTTTCAGCGCGTCGCCGGAATTGCAGCCGTGAATCACCACGATGTTGGATATATCGGCGCCGCACGATGACGCGAGCGACTCGAGACGGAATCTCGCCTGTTCGACACGCATGCCGTGGATGTCGACCATAAGGGAAGACCCCGACCTTATTACCTGCATAACGCCCGCCGCCCGTCGTCTTGGAAGTGGCCGGTGCAAGCCGGCTCCCCTATTATAATCGAGCCGCGCATGGATGTAAAATACCTTTGCGTGCAAGACCTGCGGGCTTTACAAACCGGATGAACTATGGTATGATTTCACTCACCTGTTACTCGGAATCCGGAGTAAACCGATTTCGGTATTCACCTGCCCTATTCTGGGTTGCGGGAAATCATGAATGAGGTGAAACAATGACCCCTGAAGAAAAAACCGCCGTCATGAAGGAATACGCCCTTCATGAGGGAGACACCGGTTCCCCCGAGGTGCAGATCGCGGTGCTGACCAAACGCATCAACGACCTGACCGAGCACTTGAAAATCCATACCAAAGACCATCACTCCCGCCGCGGGCTACTCAAAATGGTCGGCCACAGACGCAATCTGCTGGCATACCTGCAAAACACCGACATTGAGCGCTACCGCACGATCATCGCGAAACTCGGCATCCGCAAGTAATTTGTTCGCAAAGCAGGCAGGAACAAATCCTGCCTGCTTTTTGCCGAAGAATCCGCCGGACGCGGCAATGGCATAGCAGTGAATCGTCGGCTCGAAGCCGTCGAACCGAGGATTTATTGCTAAGCCGGTGCCTCGACCGTGGAAATATTAAGCCGGCATGAGCCGGCAGAAAAAGAGGAAAACATGTTCGAAGAATTCAGAAAATTCAGCACCACCATCGCGGGTCGCCCCTTTGTCGTCGAAACCGGCAAAATGGCGCAGCTCGCCGGCGGCTCCTGCCTCGTCCGCTACGGGGAGACAGAAATCCTGTGCACCGCCACGATGTCCGAAAAGCCGAGAGAAGGCGTGGATTATTTCCCCCTTTCGGTCGACTTTGAGGAGAAGCTCTACTCCGTCGGTAAAATCCCCGGTTCTTTCCAGCGCAGGGAAGGCCGCGCCAGCGAAAAGGCCACGCTCGCCTCGCGGGTCATCGACCGCCCCATCCGTCCGCTGTTCCCGAAAGACATGAGAAACGACGTCGCGGTCGTCGCCACGGTCATGTCGGTGGACCCCGACTGCGCGCCTGACATCACGGCGATGCTCGGCGTTTCCATCGCCGTTTCCATTTCGGAGATTCCATGGAACGGCCCCATCGCCGGCGTCAGCGTCGGTTTGGTCGACGGCGAATACCGCATCAACCCGACCGCCGCCGAACGGGAAGTGTCCCGTATGGCGGTGACCGTCGCCTCCACCAGCGAACTCGTCGCCATGATCGAAGCGGGCGCCAATGAAGTCAGCAACGACGAAATGTTCAACGGCATCATGTTCGCCCATGAGGAGAACAAGAAGATCGTCGCATTCATCGAGTCTATCAAGCAGGAAATCGGCAAGAAGAAGATTGACTTCCCCTCCAACGACCCCGACCCGGCGATGTACGAAGCCATCAAAGAATTCGCCATCGCGGATATCCGCCTGGCGCTTGACACAGACGACAAGCGCGTGCGCGACGAAAGACTTAAGCCGATTTACTCGGCGGTGCATGAAAAGTTCGACCCGCTCTATCCGGAGATGTCGTTCAAAATCGACGAATGCCTGTACAAGGTGCAAAAATATGTCGTGCGACGCTGGCTGCTCGACGACGGCAAGCGCGTTGACGGCAGGGGTATCGACGAAATCCGTCCCCTCGCGGCGGAAGTGGACCTGCTGGCCCGCGCCCACGGCTCGGGCATGTTCACCCGGGGCCAGACCCAGGTGCTGACCGTCACGACGCTCGGCTCGATGAGAGATTCCCAGATGCTCGACGGCATCGACGAGGAAGAAACCAAGCGCTATATGCACCATTATAACTTCCCCTCTTTCTCCGTCGGCGAAACCAGGCCTCCCAGAGGACCCGGCAGGCGTGAAATCGGCCACGGCGCTCTGGCGGAAAGGGCTTTGCTGCCCGTCATTCCGTCGGTGGAAGAGTTCCCCTACTGCCTGCGCCTGGTTTCGGAAGTGCTCTCCTCCAACGGTTCGACTTCCCAGGGCGCTGTCTGCGGTTCCACCCTCTCCCTGATGGCGGCCGGCGTGCCCATCAAGGCGCCCGTCGCGGGGATTTCCTGCGGCCTGGTCACCGAGGGCGACCGTTTCATCACGATGGTGGACATCCAGGGAGTCGAAGACTTTTTCGGCGATATGGATTTCAAGGTCGCGGGCACGAAAAACGGCATTACCGCGATTCAGATGGACCTGAAAATCGACGGCCTGACGCCGGAAATTATCCGCGACGCGCTCGAAAAGACGCTGAAGGCGCGGCTTTATATTCTTGACGAAGTCATGCTACCCGTCATCCCCGAGCCGCGCAAAGAATTGTCGAAGTACGCGCCGAAGATGCTGACCGTGAAGATTCCGGTCGACAAGATCAGCGAAGTCATCGGCAAGCAGGGTAAGGTCATCCAGAAGATCTGCGCCGAATGCAACTGCAAGATCGACGTGGAGGAGGACGGCACCATCTTTATCAGTTCCGTGGACCTCGACGACGCCAACAGAGCCCTGCTGATGATCAACACCATCGCCAACGACCCGGAAATCGGTTCGATTTACAAAGGCGTGGTCACCCGGCTGATGGACTTCGGCGCTTTCGTCGAAATCGCGCCGGGCAAAGAGGGGCTTGTGCATATCAGCCACCTGGATGTCAAACGCACCGAAAAGGTCGAGGATGTTGTCAGCGTCGGCGACGAAGTTATCGTGAAAGTCCGCGAAATCGACGACCAGGGCAGGCTCAACCTGTCGCGCCGCGACGCGCTCATCGAGGTCGAAGGCCTTGTGCCCGAAAACACCGTATCCGACGCGCCGAGACGCCCCGCTCCGAGACGCGATTTCAACCGCGACAGAGGCCCGAGGCCTCCGCGCAGATAAGCGCCTTACCGCACAACAGCAACCGCCGCGGCCCGAAAACCGCGGCGGCATTTTTGTGCCCGACTTTTATTCCGAAACTTTCAGCGACTCCACCATGCTGAGTTTTTTCAGCGAGCGGTGCATCAGCAGGTTGACAATCAACGCGAAAAACAGCGTGATGGCGCATGCTAGGGCATAACTCAGCGGTTTGATTTCTCTGCCGAACATGACGATATTGACCTCCGCGACCGCGACCATATAACGGTGGAGAAAAATACCGGCCGCTATGCCGATGGCAATGCCTAAAAGAGTCAGAAACACGTTTTCCCGGTAAATATAGGAGGATACTTCCCTGTCATAAAATCCGAGGACCTTGATGGTAGCAAGTTCTCTTTTCCGCTCATTGATATTGATGTTGTTGAGATTGTACAGTACCACGAAGGCAAGCGCCCCCGCCGCGAGAATAAAGATGAAAACAACATCGTTCAGGGAGCCCGTAATATTTCCGAAGCTTTCGATCAGCTGGTCCGTCAGGGTCACCGCCATAATGCCGTCCATATTCATCAAATCGCGCGACAGGTCCGCGGCGGCCTTTTTGCGGTCGGCCGCGCTGCCGGCATTCATCGAGTCGGCCAAATTCGCCATCACCAGATTATAACGCGGCGGCGCGCCGAACGCCTTTTCATAAAGGGCGGAAGAAATGTAGATATAGTGAAACGTATAATTTTCAACGATGCCGGCAACTTTCAGCTTTACCGTACCGGCGGGTGTATCGACCGCTATCTCGCCGCCGGGCGCCACTGAGGTTTTTGCCGCGAACTTCTCCGTCACCAGCACGCCGTCGTCGCCGAGCTGATACTTTTCACCCGTTTTTCTGTTTTCGAGCCGCATAAAAGCGGATACGGTTGAAGTATCGGCCGGCACCACGATACCGGCGTTCATTCTCTCGCTGCCTTCGGAAGCGGAACCGGCGTCGAGGCTTTGGTAAAAGACGGGCAGCGTTTGTTTGATTCTGACGTCGCTTTTCAGCAAGCCGAGCACTTCGCTGTTTTCTATGCCGGCATCGATTGGCTGCGAGAGCGCGATCTGGCCGTCAAAAAGCGATACGCCGCCGGCGCCGAACTGCTTCTCGACGACGCCTCCGACGGAGTCGTTGAGCCCAAAGGCGGAAAGCAGCAGGGCCGTGCAGCCCGCTATGCCGAATACCGTCACCGCCATGCGCTTTTTATCCCTGAAAAGGTTGCGGACCGTCACCTTTGAAGTGAAACTCATCCGGTTCCAAACGAAACCGATCCTTTCGAGCCAAACCTTTCTGCCGGGTTTCGGCGATTTGACACGCATCAACTGCGCAGGATGCGTGAGCAGTTCCTTCCTGCACGCAAGAAACGCCGCTGCGGCGACGGTAGCCGAAATCAGCAGCGTGCCGAGCACCGCGTCGCCGATCCTGAAGGGCAGAAGGATGGGAGGCATATTGAAAATAATCGAGTAGACATCGAAGATTGCCCTGGGGAACAAGCGGAACCCGAGTATCAGTCCTTCGGCGGCGCCGAAAGCCGTCGCGGACAACGCATAGAAAATATATTTGGATACGATCGCCCGCGACGTATAGCCGAGGGCTTTGAGCGTGCCGAGCTGAAGCCTTTCCTCCTCGACCATTCTCGTCATCGTCGTCAGGCATACGGCTGCCGCGATAAAAAAGAAGAATACGGGGAAGACGCCTGAAATCGCATCCATATTTTCGACGGCGATGCTGTAATCGGCGTTGCCGGGAAGGTCGCTCCTTTTCAGAACATACCAGGAGGCCGTATCAAGGGAGGCAAGCAGTTTTTTGCCGTTATCAAGATCGAGGCGCGCGGCGGCCAATCCTGCGAGCGCCTCTGCTTTTTTCTTGTCGAACTCCGCCTGGGCGGTGTCTGCGTTCGCGACGGCCAGGTTGAGGTCGCGCTGCGCGTCCTTGATTTTAAATTCAAACTCGGCTTGTTTTACCTGGAACTGCGCTTCGCCGAGAGCGATGTCGATTTTCGCCTGGGAAAGCCGCTCCTTGGCGTTTTCAAGTTCGGCTTTCGCGGCGTCAAGCCTTTCATATTCTGCCGTGGCGGCGTCGACTTTCTTTTTGTTGGCTTCGTATTCGGCTATCCCGGCGGCAAGCTTTTCCTGAGCGTTGGAAAGAACCCTGCGATACTGGACCAGACTGGCGGAAATAACCGCTTTGACTTCCGACAGAGGCAGCGATTCGAGAAACGACGTTTCATAACCCGCCGCGCTCAGATTGGCAATCAAAGTTGCCAGGGTTGCCTCGTCGGCGGAGTTGACAAAGTTCTCGGCGCTGTCGACAAGCGCCTGCTGGCGGTTGATGCGCTCCTGCGCGTCGCTGATATCCTGCGCCGCTTCGTTGAGCTGCGCGACGGCCGCCTCATACTGCGGCCGCCCGGCGTCCGCCTTGGCTTTCCCCTCGTTGTACTGAACAATACCCTCGTTATACCGGGCCAGGCCGGTATTGTACTCTTCTTTTGCGGCGTCAAGTTTTGCCCGCGCAGCGTCGAGCATCGCCTGGCCTTCCGCGGTTTTCTTCGCCAGTTCCGCCTCGCCGTTTTTGGCGTAGTAGATGATCTGGTCCACCTTCTCCTGCGCTTTCGCAAGAGCGGCGTCCACCTCCGCCTTCTTGGCGGCATAATCTTTTTCACCCTGTTCGATTTTCGGGGTGTATTCGGCCGCGAGCAGGACGGCCCTCCGGCTGACCGCGTCCGCCGATACGGCTTGAATCCTGTCCGCGGCGCCTTTGATGTGTTCGGTATATTCCCGGGTAAACGTTCCGAACGCGTCGGCGCCTTTAACGGTGACGTAGACTTCGGAATAATAATCGGTTTTAAAAGCTCCCTCCGGAATGTAGATGAAAGAGCCGAGTTTCCCGCCGCCCGCGAGCGTCGTACCCCTTTCGTAGGAGACAAAAAGCGGCGTTTCGACTTTGCCGACGATGGTGAACACATCGGTGGTCAGAATGGAGCCGAGATTTTCCCCGTCGCCCTTCAGCTTGATTTTATCGCCGATTTCAAACGTTGTCGTGGAGTTGATCTCGCTGCTGTCGAGCACGCACTCGCCCGGCTTGTCCGGATATCTGCCTTCGGTCAGGTGAAGGCGGTTCATGTACGCGGAATCGTCGGCGCCCGCGGAAGCTTCCCGCGCGAGGCCGAAATCGAGGGACATCGCCCTGCAAACCAGCGCGGCGCCTTCGACGCCGACCGCTTCGGCGCCGTCTTTTTCCACGAAAGTGTCGACGAATTTAGACGGCATGACCGCTTCGACGGAATCGACCGCGAGGATAGTATCAATGTCCTCTCCCGCCAAGCCGATGGTCGAAACCACCCTGATATCCATCAGGTTGTTGTCGTTGAAATACCTGTCTGCCGTGGCCTCCATATCCGGCCCGGTCGCCCTGACGCCGGTAAAAACGCTGATTCCGAGTCCGGTAATGGCAATAATCGCCAGATAGCGTTTGATTGTCCTTCGTATGGAGCGCAGAAACTCCCTGAAAAGAGCCTTGCTCATCTACCACTCGATCCTTTCGGCGGATACGGGGCGATCGTTGACGGCAATGGTAAACACCCTGCCGCTTCTCAGCGAGACGATTCGGTTGGCCATCGGCGTAATGGCCTGATTGTGCGTAATAATGAGCACCGTCATGCCCGTCTCGCGGCTGGTATCCTGCAAGAGCTTGAGGATTTGTTTGCCCGTCGTATAGTCGAGCGCGCCCGTCGGCTCGTCGCAGAGCAGCAGTTTGGGATTTTTCGCCAGAGCGCGCGCGATGGAAACGCGCTGCTGTTCGCCGCCCGACAACTGGGCCGGGAAACTGTTGAGCCGCTCGGCGAGCCCAACGCGTTCAAGGACTTTTTTGGCGTCGAGCGATTTTTTGCTGATTTGCGTGGCGAGTTCGACGTTCTCGAGAGCGGTCAGGTTGGGAATGAGGTTGTAAAACTGAAAGATAAAGCCGACGTCATAGCGCCGGTATTCGATGAGCCGTTTGCGCTTGAATCCGCTGATAACCTCGCCGCCGACGCGCACCTTGCCGTCGTCGCAGGAATCCATGCCGCCGAGGATGTTGAGCACCGTCGTTTTGCCGGCCCCGCTGGGACCGACGACCGCGCAAATCTCACCCTGCTCCGCCTGAAAACTGACATTGTCCGCGGCGTTGATGGTGATTTCGCCCATCTTATATCGTTTATAAACCGATTCAAACTCGATAAAGCTCATTTCGACGCGCTCCTTGTGGGTAATCGGCATCCGCACCCGGGCTGCAAACGGTATCATTCTACTCTGACGGGAGTGGATTGTCAAATTGTATAATTCTATATTGTTAATATATATCGCCTTAAAACAAGCGCGGCGCCATTTCGAAAAAAGATTCCGGACGGGCGTTGAAATCGCAGGGCGATTGCCTTATAATGCAAGCAGCCGCTGCAATCTGAGTTGGGGCAAAAACCGTTTGATTCAAAACATCGTATTCGACATGGGCGGAGTGATTGTCGAATTCAACCCGCGCGCGGTGCTGGCCAGGCATCACGTCCGCCGCGAAGACGTGGCGTATCTGCTGCAGAAGGTCTTCGCAAGCAAGGAATGGGTTGGAATGGACATGGGGACGCTGACGGTACATGAGACCGCCCGGCGCATTTCGTCGAGCGTGCGGACCGAATACAGGGATTTAGCCGAGCGGCTGGTTTTAAACTGGTACGGCGAGATGCCGCCAAAGCCGGGGATGGAACAGATGGTGCGCGGCCTCAAGAACGCGGGGTACGGCGTATATCTGCTCTCCAACACCTCGCGGGATTTTTATGGCTTCAAGGATTCCGTACCCGCATTCGGATATTTCGACGGCTTTGTCATCTCCGCCGACCATCAGGTCATGAAACCGGATCCTTCCATTTACAAGATTCTTTTTTCCCGTTTCGGCCTGACGGCCGAAGAATGCTTTTTCATCGACGACACCCCGGCAAATGTCGAAACCGGCGCCGCGCTCGGGATGCAGTCTCATTGTTTTGCAGACGGCGATATACGCGCGCTCAAGAGGGCGATGCGCTCGAGCGGCATCGTTATCTGACTGGACCCGAATCCATACCCTTCCAGGGGTGATTATGTCCTGTTTCTCCAACATACTGTCTGACAATCCCGAGTACCGGGCCGTTGCCGCAGGGATTGCCCGCCGCAGGCTGCCGATGTCTGTGACGGGGCTTTCGCATGTCCACAAAGCGAACTTTGCCGCGGCCTTGATAGAGGAATTCTCAAAAAAGGCGCTGATCTTGACGCCGGACGAAGCGCACGCGGCGCGGCTGGTTTCCGACCTGAACGCCTTCGGAGCCAAGGCCCTTTTGTTCCCTGCGAGAGATTTTTCCTTCCGCGCGGCGGAAGGCCAGTCGCATGAATACGAACACAGGCGCATCGCCGCCCTGTACGCGCTGATGAATGGCAAATGCGACTGTGTCGTCTGCCCGATTGAAGCGGCGCTGGAGCTGACGATACCGCTCGACGAGTTTTCCGCCAGGATCCGCACCTTGAAAACCGGGGACACCTACAGTCTCGACGGTTTGTGCGCCCTTTTGCTCAAAGCCGGCTATATCCGTTCGCAGCAGGTCGACGGGAGGGGGCAGTTCGCCCGGCGCGGAGGCATTCTCGACTTTTTCTCGCCATGTTTCAGTCTGCCGTTCCGCATTGAGATGTGGGGCGACACCATCGACTCGGTGAGCGTGTTCGACCCGCAGACACAGCGCAGCCTGGAAAAGCCGGGCGAAGCGGTCATCACGCCCGCGCGCGAGGTGCTCTGCGAGGACTGCGGCAAACTTCGGGAACTGATTGAGAAACTCGCCCGCTCCGTCAAGGGCAAATACGCTCAAAAGGCGCGCGACAGGCTCCACGAGGACCTCGGCCGCCTCGCCGCGGGCACGCCGCTGGCTTCGCTCGACAGATACATGCCGCTGCTCTACCCGCAAAGCGCGAGCGTTTTCGACTACGCGCCGGACGCCCTGCTGTTTGTCAGCGAAAGTTTCTCCGTCAAGCAGACGGCCCATGCCTGCGAAACCCTCATGCGCGAGGACATCAACCTGTATCTCGAAGAGGGCCTGCTGTGCAAAGGGCTCGACACCTTTGAACTCGGCTGGCACGATGTCACCGGCTTGTATTACCGTTTCGGCGCCGTTTACCTGGACAACCTGCCGCGCGGTTCTGCCGACACCCCGCTGAAGGAACTGGTGACGGTCAATGCCCGGCATCTGAGCGCCTGGAACGGTTCGCTCTCGGTGCTGCTCAGCGACCTGAAGCCTTTTGCCGAAAAGCGAGACAACACCTGCATTATTATGGCCGGAACGGGAAAAGCGGCCCAGAACCTCTGTTCTGATTTGCTGAAAGAAAGCATATCCGCCCATTACTATTCCGAGTTGCCGGCGACTTTCCCGCAAGGCACCGTTTCGGTTCTTGCGGGCGGCTTGTCGGCGGGGTTCGAATACCCCGCGTCGAAAACCGTCCTGATTACTTACGGCAGCCGGCAGTCGGCCGTGCAAATCGCGCCGGGCAGCCGCAAGAAAAACGCCTACAACAGCCTGGAAGAATTAAAAAAAGACGATTATATCGTGCACGCCGTCCACGGCATCGGCCTTTACGAAGGCATCGCGCAGCTCTCCGCGGCGGGTACGGTGAAAGACTACATCAAAATCCGCTATGACAAGGGCGACGTGCTGTATGTGCCCGTCACCCAACTCGACCAAGTGTCGAAGTACATCGGCCCTGGCGGTGAAAAAAACGTCAAGCTCAACCGCCTCGGCGGCAAAGAATGGCAGAAAACGAGGTCGCGCGTTTCGGCCGCCGTCAAGGACATGGCCAAACAGCTGACCGCCCTGTACGCCAAACGCATTCAGGTCAAGGGTTACGCGTTTTCCCCCGATATCGACATGCAAAACGATTTTGAAGGACGTTTCGAATTCGAAGAGACGGCCGATCAGCTGCGCTGCATCGACGAAGTCAAGCGCGATATGGAAAAGCCCTACCCGATGGACCGGCTGCTGTGCGGGGACGTCGGTTTCGGCAAGACCGAGGTCGCGCTGCGGGCCGCTTTCAAATGCGTCGCGGACGGGAAACAGTGCGCGCTGCTTGTCCCGACGACGATACTGGCCCTGCAGCATTTTCAAACCATCAAAAAACGTTTCGAGGGTTTCCCCGTCGAGTCGGCCATGTTCTCGCGTTTCTGTACGCCCGGCCAAATCAAAAAATCGCTCGACGGCCTCAGAAGGGGCAGCGTCGACATCGCCGTCGGCACGCACCGCCTGATTTCCAAAGACGTCGTTTTCAAAGACCTCGGGCTCATTATCGTCGACGAAGAGCAGCGTTTCGGCGTCGCGCAAAAAGAACGGCTCAAGGAAATGTACCCTGCCGTCGATGTGCTGACGCTCACTGCCACGCCGATTCCCCGCACGCTCAATATGGCGATGACGGGCATACGGGATATGTCGGCCCTCGAGGAGGCGCCGCAGGACAGGGTGCCTGTCCAGACTTATGTCATCGAGCACGATATGGACGTCCTCGCCCTGGCGATGTCCGCCGAACTCAGAAGGGCCGGGCAGGTCTACTACCTGCACAACCGCGTCGAGACCATCGACAAAACAGCCGCCAAAATCAGGGAAATGCTGCCGCAGGCCCGGATAGGCGTCGCCCACGGGCAGATGGACGAGGACGAACTCAGCGATATCTGGCGCAGGCTGCTCGAGGGAGAAATCGATATCCTCGTCTGCACCACCATCATCGAAACCGGCGTCGACGTGCCCAACGTCAACACCCTGATTATCGAGGACGCCGACCGTATGGGGCTCTCGCAGCTGCATCAGATCCGCGGACGGGTCGGACGTTCGCCGCGCAGGGCGAGCGCGTATTTCACCTTCACGCGCGGCAAGGAAATCACGGACATCGCTCAGCAGCGCCTGAGCGCCATACGCGAGTTTACGGAGTTCGGCTCCGGCTTTAAAATCGCGATGCGCGATCTGGAACTGCGGGGCGCGGGGAACATCCTCGGCGCGCAGCAGCACGGCCACATGGAAGCGGTCGGCTACGAGATGTACCTGCGGCTGCTGTCGGAAGCCATCAGCGAGGAAAAAGGCAAAAAACCGGAAGTGCCCGAAAAAGAATGCCTCATCGACCTGCCCATCAACGCTTATATCCCCGAGGAATATATCCCGTTCGTCCCGCAAAGACTTTATATGTACCGGCGCATTGCGGACATCCGCACCCGGGAGGATTACCTCGATGTTTTCGACGAACTGGCCGACCGTTTCGGAGACCCGCCGGACTGCGTGACGGGGCTGCTGAAGGTGGCTCTGCTGCGAAGCTGCGCCACGCGCTGCGGCATTTATGAAATCGGAAAACGTTCTTCATCGCTGCTGCTGTATATCGACCGTATCGATATGGAGCGCGCGATGAGCCTGGCGCGCTCCATGCGCGGGCGCGTGACCATCAGCTCAAAAGGGAAGCCGCATCTCTCTGTCGCTGTCAAAGACGGGGAGAAGCAGCTTGATGTGCTGGAAAAGATATTCGATTACCTGTGCGGCGAAGCGCCGCCGCCCTCATAAACGCAGGCTTCAGGACCGGTCACGCCGCGCCGCTTTCTGGCAAAGCAGCGCGGTTTTTTGCGCCTGCAGCGCCTCAACGCCGCTGATGACGGGCACATAAGAAGGGTCCGTCATCGCGTTAAGCGCGTCGGCGGCAAAAGTCACGCGCGGCGTCACGATTTCGGCCTCGTGTTCAGCCAGCCTGTCTGAATAGAGGGTGACTTTCCCGTTTTGCGGGTCGGCGCAAATCTGCCCTTGAGTCCCATGGACGATAAACTTCATTTCCCCATGGTGCGCGTACCGTTCGGGCGTCAGCCATGATACCAGAATGAAAGCCGTGCAGCCGTTTTTCATGCGCAGCATAATCTGGCCGTTGTCCTCAAAATCGGGGTACTCGCGAAACCGCCTGTTGGACGTTTCGCTGGCGAGGATGGCATCGGTGCTGCTCCCGGAAAGCCAGTGAACGATGTCGATATCATGCACGGCCAGGTCGTTGAGAATGCCGCCGTAGAGCGCGCTGTCAAACATCCAGGCAGGCCGGCCGGCGGGTTTGAGGCGGTGCGGCCGCATCGCGATGATATTGACGGGTTCACCGATTTCGCCGGAATCGATGATTTTTTTCGCCGTTACCAGCACGGGATTGCAGCGTTCCGTCAGCATCAGGCACAGCCGTCCGCAGCCCCTTTCAAGCAGCGCCCCGATTGCTTCGGCATCTTCGATGCGCGTTACGAGGGGTTTGTCTGCGATGACGCCGAGGCCCTTTTCAAGCGTCCGGATAATCAGGGGCGCTTTTTTCGCGTTGACGGCGGCGGTCAGGACCGCATCGGCGCCGGATTTGTCAAGCATCTCGTCGAAGCCGCCGTATACCGGAGCGCCGAATTCTTCGGCTGCCGTTTCGGCTTGAGAGGGGTTGTCAGGATCAAAAAAACCCGCGGCGCAGGCCCGTCCGCTGCTGACCGCCTCCCTGAGAAAACCGATGCCGTGCCCGTGCGCGAGCCCCGCCACCGCGAGGCAAATCGTCGTATTTGCCATATTTCCTCCCCGATGAAGGTTATATTGCCCGAACCGCTTACTCGTCCGTATGCCGCCGCGCGCGCCTATCAAGCCGTTCCAGATGCTTGATGACCCTCGGACGGTTATAGCGCTGGGCGATCATGCACGGAAGGTTGACCAGCAGGGCGTAAGCAAACATAAGCGGAATCACGACCGGCGGCGCAAAAAAGCCGAAAACCCAGAACGGAACAATAGCCAGAAGATGCGCCAGTTCCGCCCGGCAGGATTCGATGACAAACTTTTCAAGCGCTTCCCTCGACGAGGTATCGATGTGTTTTTTTGAGAAGCCGCCTTTGTACGTTTTTGCGCCGTCCGGCAGATGTTTCTTCCACCGGCGTATGCCGAATACCGTATTGTAGAGTTCGCCGTCTTTTTCCCATTTCCGCGTGCGGAACAGACGGGAGGAAGGTTTGAACCAGCGGTCCGGCATATGAAAACAAATCAGCGAGATACCCGACTGCAGCACAGCCCAGCCGACGGCGATGACGGCTGCCGTGCCTATACGGCCTAAAAACACCAGTTGCATACGTTGCTCCCGTCGTTATATTTTTCTGCCTTTCCAAACCGCTTTAAGCCGGAAAATTTTTTTGAAAACCGAAACGGCGAAAACGATCAGGAAAAACAGCAGCGGCAGAGGGTAGAAAAGCGTTGCCAGAATATGGAAACGGCCGATTTTCCGGGTGAAGAGAAACAGGTGCAGTACGAAAGCGATATAGAAAACGCCGTAAATCGCAACCCCTTGCCATGAACGGCCGAACGCCTGAAAGCAGAGGTTGAGCGGCGCGGAAATCAGGGCGCCGATCCACAGCACCGCCATGACGACAACCGTCACGGATGTTTTGGAGGCGCCTGTCGCGATGTTTTTAACCCAGCCGCGGAACAACTCCCGCAACCCGCCGGCATACATCCGGTAGGAAATGTCATCGCCGCCGGCGTACAGGTCGAAACCGAGGCCCCTTGTTTTCAGCTGCTCGCCGAGCGCCAGGTCGTCGACAATGCTCTCCCTGGCCCCGGCATGGCCGTTGACGGCGCCGTAATCTTCTCTGCTGATGAGGATGACCGGCCCGAAAAGGCCGATGCTGCGGCGGCTGAAGAAAGGGCTCAGCGCGTTGGCGGCGACCATCAGCAGATTAAAAAACAGCGAAAGGCTCTCGACGGGGCGGCCGGTCCGGTGATAGGGGCAGACAGAAACGGTGCGCTGGTTTTTTGCCCAGGAGTTGCGAAGGCCGGCGACAGCGCCCGGCGAAAGGCGGACGTCCGCGTCTAGGAAGAGAAGCAAACTTCCCTGCGCCGCGTCGGCGCCGGTCTGGCAGGCGAAGGATTTCCCCGTCCAGCCTGCGGGTTTATCCGTCACGCGCAACGTTTTGCAGCCGAACGATTCCGCCACGGCATAAGTGTTGTCCGAAGAGCCGTCGTCGACCACGATCGTCTCGAGCAAATCGTCTTTCTGTTTCGCAAGGTCGGCAAGAATCAGCGGAAGCGTTTTTTCCTCGTTTCTCGCCGGGATCACGACCGAGACCGCCCGCCGCGCATCCGCGCCGCTTTTCTCCAGCCGGGGTGTCCTGGCAAAAAGCAGCATTGCGCAAAGCAGGCCGACGGCAAGCATGGATACGGTCAGGATCATCGGTTTCCCTCTCGGCTGGTTTTTAAAAGATGAAATAATAGGAGTTCTGCAAGTAGGCCGGCCCGTACCGGCGCGCGCACTTGTGCAGGAACCGTTTGAGGCTTTGCGCCGAACCGCCCGCGCGAAGGGAGCCGAGCAGCTCGCCGAAACGGTTTTTTTCCGTCTGCGAGGCGAGGTCCTTGAAATACCCCCAGACATGCTCCGCCGCGTTGGCGGCCTGACCGGGATGATACGGCCGGCTGAGCGCTTCCTCGACGAGGGCGTAAAACGCCCGGACCGGATAGGATTCCTTGTCTTTCAGCAGATTCCGTATTTCGCCGTAAATACCTTGCGATTTTTCGAGTACGGCATATTTGTACCGGCTCCATTCCTCCTCGAGATGCTTCATCGCACGGCCTTCCGCGACGGCGTTCAGGCATTTGACGGCGGACAGATTCTTATCCTTGACCTCCAGCATGATGTCGGGCTCAAAAGCTTTCACCGTATCGTAAAAGGCAAGGAAATCGCTCAGCGAAACGCCGGCGCTGTGCGCGCCCTTCGGCTGGCCGGCCGCCTGGGAGGAATAATGAATTTTCTGCCTGCCGTCGCGCGCCTGCCAGGTTTCGCGGCACACTCCGACCCAGTAAGCGTCGCTTCGTGTTTCGTCCGCGGGATGGACGGCGTTGTGGAGGCAGTCGTATACGGCGGGCACGCCGAGCCGCCTTGAAAGGTCGAGAATGTCGGCGATGGAATAACAGCGCTCATCGTTTTCAAGCGCCAGGCGGGCCCTTACGCCCGCGTCGAGGAGGCTGAACTGCTGGGCGAGCCTGTCAAGCGCCGCCCTTTTATCGCCGTAAACACCGCCGGCGTGCAGGATGATTTTGCACTCCGCCGGCACGTCAAGGGCATCCAGAAAGCGGTTGTGGTACCGAAGGTCGTCAACGGCTCGGGCGACAACGCCGGCGTCGGGCGAGTTGAGGACGGTATATTGGCCGGGATGCATGGATACGCGCAGGCCGTTCGTTTTTATTTTCCGACCCAGGGCAAGCAGTTCGCCGCGGAAGACAGCCGGCCAGTCGAGCGTGTTGACCGGGCTCGAGCCGAAAGGGATGATATCCGAACTGATGCGGAAAAGGCGGATGCCGGCGGCGATGTTGTAATCGAGCATATGGTCGAGCGCGGCGAGGTTGCCGGCAATCAGCCCGCGCAGCTTTTCGGCGGAGGCGTTTTTCATCACGCAGCTTTTCAGCTGCGTTGAGGGCACTCCGAGAGTCAGGCAGGCGTAACCGATGTTGGCGCTCATGAACTCCTCCGGCCGGCGCGTATTGCTGCGGACTGGTTTATGCGACGGGGTCCGCAAGCCGAAAACGCATTTCGACTGCGTTTTCAAACAATTCGGCGGGGTCGATTTTACCGCCGCCGAGCCATCTTTCCCGCAGGTCTTCGCCGATAACGGCGGGCATGCGGTCGTGGATGAAAGCGATGTTTTCGGCCGCGGGTTTTGTAATGATGACGTAAACCGGTACGCCTTGAGTCTGCTCAAGGCGGTAAAGGCCTGCCAGATAGATGGTTTTACCCGCGCCGATGGCATATTTGCGTTTGACGCCGCCGGCCTTTTCCCACTCGAAATACCAGCTGGCGGGCACAAGGCAGCGGTTGCGTTCAAATAATTTTTGAAACATCGGCTTTTCGCGCAGGGTCTCCGCCCGGGCATTGATAATCCTGTCCTTGAGGTCGAAACGGCTAAAACCCCATTTCATCAAAACGGGCTGTACGCCGGTCAGTACCGCGGCGGTGTCTGCGGGAAATATTTCGCCGGTTTTCATCTCGGCGAGCTGCGGCGTGTTTTGATATTTTTCGTTGACCTCGTCGATAATCCGTCTGATTTCGGGGTCGTCCGCGCCGGTATCGACATAGTATCTTCCGCACATACCGCTCTCCCCTTCTACGGGCGTAAACCTTTGTTGAGTTTTATTATATCATAGAAAAACGCTGTGCGGCAGGTGGAACGTCTCTGGTTCGGAAATTCTCCGCCGTTCAGATAAGAAACCGCCCGCGCTTGAAGGCGCGGGCGGAAAAAGGGAAAGGCCGTATTATTTCTTGGCCTTGACGGCGGCCTGCGCTGCGGCCAGCCGCGCGATGGGCACGCGGAACGGCGAGCAGGACACATAGTTCAGGCCGATGTTGTGGCAGAACTCGACGGAACTCGGGTCGCCGCCGTGTTCGCCGCAGATGCCGAGTTTCAGCGAGGGACGCGTCTTGCGGCCGAGTTCGGCAGCCATCTGCACCAGTTTGCCGACGCCTGTCTGGTCGAGCTTGGCGAAAGGATCGGACTCGAAAATTTTGTTGTCGTAGTAGGCCTTCAGGAAGGCTCCCGCGTCGTCGCGGCTGAAACCGAAGGTCATCTGCGTCAGGTCGTTGGTGCCGAAGCTGAAGAACTCCGCTTCCTGGGCGATTTTGTCGGCGGTCAGGGCGGCGCGCGGAATTTCGATCATGGTGCCGACCATGTACTGCATCTTGACGCCTGAGGCGGCAATCAGGGCGTCCGCCGTGGAGGTGACGATATCTTTGACGAACTTCAGTTCTTTGAGTTCGCCGACGAGCGGAATCATGATTTCCGGAACGATGTTGTACTGCGGGTGCGTCCGGTTGACGTTGATGGCGGCGTTGATAACGGCCGTCGTCTGCATCTCGGCAATCTCGGGATAGGAAACCGCCAGCCGGCAGCCTCTGTGCCCCATCATCGGGTTGAACTCATGCAGCGAGTCGACGACCTCTTTGAGTTCGGCGGCGCTCATGTTCATCTCGGCCGCGATCTCGGCAATCTCCTCGGGCTTCTGGGGAAGGAACTCGTGCAGCGGCGGATCCAGGAAGCGCACCGTCATCGGCCTGCCTTCGAGAACCTTGTACATCTCCTCAAAGTCGCTCTGCTGATAGGGAAGAAGTTTGGCGAGGGCGGCTTTGCGCTCTTCGACGGTACGCGACACGATCATTTCGCGCATCGCTCTGATACGGGTGCCTTCAAAGAACATATGCTCGGTGCGGCACAGGCCGATGCCTTCGGCGCCGAACTTGACGGCCTGAGCCGTGTCGCGCGGGTTGTCGGCATTGGTGCGGACCTTGAGGGTCCTTCTGGCGTCCGCCCAGGACATAAACCTGCCGAAGTAACCGCTGATGGTCGCCTCTTTCGTGGCGACGGCTTCGCCGTAGATCTTGCCGGTCGAACCGTCCAGAGAAATATAATCGCCTTCATGGTAGCGTTTGCCGCCGAGCTCGAAATACTTCTCGTCGGCGCTCATCTTGATTTCTCCGCAACCCGACACGCAGCAGGTTCCCATGCCGCGGGCAACGACGGCCGCATGGGACGTCATCCCGCCGCGGACGGTCAGGATACCCTGCGCGACAGCCATGCCTTCGATGTCTTCGGGAGAGGTTTCCAGCCGGACAAGGATGACCTTTTCGCCGCGCTCGGCCCATTGGATGGCGTCTTCGGCGGTGAATACGACCCTGCCGCACGCGGCGCCCGGGGACGCGGCAAGCCCTGCCCCGATAACCCGTGCTGCTTGAAGCGCCTTCTCTTCGAACTGCGGGTGAAGCAGGGAGTCCAGCTGCTTGGGCTCGACTCTCAGGACCGCTTCTTCCTCGTTGATCATGCCTTCGTCGACGAGGTCGACGGCAATTTTCAGAGCCGCGGCGGCGGTGCGTTTGCCGTTTCGTGTCTGGAGCATATAAAGTTTGCCGTTTTCGATGGTGAACTCCATATCCTGCATATCGCGGTAGTGGTTCTCAAGCGTGGTCGCGATCTGCTGGAACTGGTCGTAAACCGCGGGCATATCTTCCTTGAGTTTGCTGATTTTGCTCGGCGTACGGATACCGGCGACGACGTCCTCGCCCTGGGCGTTGATAAGATACTCGCCGAAAAGCGCTTTCTCGCCCGTGGCGGGGTCTCTGGTAAAAGCGACGCCCGTGCCGGAGTTGTTGTTGAGGTTGCCGAAAACCATCGGCTGTACATTGACGGCGGTGCCCCAGGAATAGGGGATGTCGTTCATCCTGCGGTAGGTGTTGGCGCGGGGGTTGTCCCAGGAGCGGAAAACCGCCTTGACGGCTTCCATCATCTGGGCCTTGGGGTCGTCCGGGAAATCATGGTTCATATTGGCCTTGTAGAACGCCTTGAACTTCGCGACCATTTCCTTCATGTCTTCGGCGGTAAAGTCGATGTCCTGCTTGATGGAGCGTTCCTCTTTCATCTCGTCGATGATGACCTCGAACTCTTTTTTGGGCAGGCCCATCACGACGTCGGAAAACATCTGGATGAAACGGCGGAAGGAGTCGTAGACAAAGCGCTCAAAACCTTTGTCGGGGTTTGCGGCAATCAGGCCTGCCGCGACGGTGTCGTTCATGCCGAGGTTGAGGATGGTATCCATCATGCCGGGCATGGAAGCGCGCGCGCCTGAACGCACGGAAACGAGCAGCGGGTTGGCGCTGTCGCCGAACTTTTTGCCGTTGATCTGCTCGATCTTTTCGAGCGCTTCGTAAATCTGGGCCTCGATTTCGGGATGAATGATCTTGCCGTCGTCGTAATACCTGGTGCAGGCCTCGGTCGTGATGGTGAAACCGAGCGGAACGGGCATGCCGAGCCTCGCCATTTCGGCCAGGTTCGCGCCTTTGCCGCCGAGGAGTTCTTTCATCGAGCCGTCGCCTTCCTGGAACAGGTAGACATACTTGTGAGCCATTCAACAAACCTCCAAATAAATAGAATACATCGGGCAGGCCGCGGCTGCGGTATTCCGTTTCGGCTGGTGCCCGAACGAACGGAGTTATTATATCAGAACCATACAAAAAATGCCAGTGTAAATTAAACAAAATACACAAAAAAAGGGTATCCGGCGCTCTTTTTGAACGCGCCGCGACGCTTTCGTCATAATGGATAAAATCGGCGCCGGCAACGCTGATTTTTAGCAATTTTGTCCCCCCGCGGTTGATTAAGGTCCCTTAATCTGATATAATTTTTTACAATTATGCAGATATTTCATTGAGGTGGCTTCTTGACGGATACGGCGCTGATTGTATTGCTCGTGCTTTCCGCGGCAGCCTGCCTGCTCAGCGGCGCGGCGCTGCTGAAACTGCTGCTGTTCAAAGGCGGGTCCGATGTGTCGGGCCTGCGCACGGCAATCGAGATCGTGGCCGCCAAAACGGACGACGCGGCGAAAAAACAGGCCGAGGAGTTCGAGCGCAGCCGCCGCGAGGCCGCGCTGTTCCAAAACGGGCTGCGGCAGGAAAACAGCGAGAGCCTCAACGCCATCGCTGCCCGGCTGCTCGAGGTTACCCGGACAAACGCCGAGGACCGGCAGAAACTCACCGAAAGCATCAACGCCGCCCTCAACGCCATCCGCAGCAACAACGCCGAACAAAACGAACGGCAAAGCCGGATTATCGCCGACGCCATCGCGCGCATGCAGGAAAGCAACGAGAAGAAACTCGACCAGATGCGCGCCACCGTGGACGAAAAGCTCAACGACACGCTCACCGCCCGCCTGGGCTCTTCTTTTAAAACCGTGAGCGACCAGCTCGAAAGCGTCAACAAATCGCTGGGCGAAATGAAGGAACTGTCGTCGGGCGTCACGAGCAATGTCACCGCGCTCAACCGTGTGCTGACCAACGTCAAAGCGCGCGGCACCTGGGCGGAGGTGCAGCTGGAAAGCATCCTCGACCAGACCATCCCGAATATGTACGAGCGCAATTTCGCCACGCGCCCGGGCTCGAACGAACGGGTGGAATTCGCCGTGAAAATCCCGTCGGGGCAGGATAATAAGGAAGTAACCTATCTGCCCATCGATTCCAAGTTCCCGATGGAGGACTATGTGCGCCTTTGCGACGCCGCCGACAAAGCGGACGCGGAGGCCCTGCAAAGCGCCCGAAAAGCGCTCGAGGCGAGAATATACCTCGAGGCGAAAACCGAGGCAAAGTATATCAACGTCCCCGTAACGACCCCCTTCGCCATTATGTATCTCGCCACCGAGGGGCTTTACGCGGAGATTGCCTCCTCGAGGACGGGGCTGCCCGAGAGGCTGCAAAGCGAACTGAACATCATGATTGCGGGCCCGGCGACCATCACCGCGCTGCTGAATTCCTTATCCATGGGATTCAAGGCGGTCGCCATCAACGACAAAGCCAACGAGGTGCGCACCCTGCTGGCTGCCGCGAAGGCCCAATACGACAAATTCGGCGGCCTGCTCGACAAGGCAAAGAGAAAAATCGACGAGGCCGGCCAGTCCATCGGCGAAGCGCAGGACAGGAACAGGCTGATTCAGGTCAAACTCAAAAGCGTCGACCAAATTGAATACTCCGCGGCGGCCGAATTGCTGGGTTTGGAACAAACCGCGCAAGACCTGTCAGCGGATAACATTTGAAAGGAAGAATGCCCCATGCCGACCATCATTGATTTTGAGGACAACACCGAACGCAACATCCGCTGGCAGGCCGATCTCGACCGTTTCGAACGCCATCCCCTTTGGGACGGAGAGGTTCCGGATTTTGTCGAGGCATACAGGCAGCCGGCGCCGAGTTTTGTCTTTTTGCCCGCGCCGGGCGGCGAGGGGCGCGGCTGCGTCGTCGTGATGGCGGGCGGCGGCTACACATTCAAATCCACCAGCGAGGGCATCGTCGTCGCGGAAAAACTGAATATGGCCGGCATCAACGCCGCCGTGCTCGATTACCGCATCACACCTTACGCCAAAAGCACCATTCTTGCCGACGCGAAGCGCTGCGTCCGCCAGCTGGTGCACCGCGCCGGGGAGTTTAATATCAACCCCGAAAAAATCGGCGTGCTTGGCTTTTCCGCCGGCGGGAACCTCGCGGCGAGCACCTGCTTTGCCGGCGACGACGGCAACCCGGACGCCGCGGACCCCGTCGAGCGCCGCCCCTGCCGTCCGGCCGCGGCGGTGCTGTGCTACGCGGCGGTCTTTCTGGTAGACGAGCAGGAGGAAGAAGACGACGACGAATTCAGCCTTCTGTCCTATTTCAACCATAAACCCGAAGCCGGGATGCAGTTCCCGCCCGCTTTCATCTGGCAGTCCTTTGAAGATATGCTCGTCAATTTCAAAACGTCGATGGCGCTCGCGGAGTATCTGCGCAAAAACAAAGTGCCTGTCGAACTGCACATTTTCCCGTACGGCGAGCACGGGCAGGCCTTATCGGACAAAATCAATTACGCCCATCCCGCAGAGTCGCCCTTCCATCCGCTGACCGTATGCTGGAGCGATTTGTGCGCGCGTTGGCTGAAATATTACGGTTTCTGAACAACCGTTATCAACAGGGAGAAGACTATGCCAGTGAAAAAAACATTTACCGCGGATGAAATCGGGGACATCGTTGCCGAGATGACGCTGGAGGAAAAAGCGGCTTTTTGCGACGGCGAAGATTTCTGGCACACCAAGGCCGTCGCGAGGCTCGGCATCCCCTCGGTCATGATGTGCGACGGCCCGCACGGGCTGCGGAAGAGGGACCCCGCGCTTAAAAGCGCCGGACTGCTGGGCAGCGTGCCGGCCGTGTGTTTTCCGACCGCGGTGACGACCGCATGCTCCTGGGACCGCGCTTTGCTTTACGAAATGGGGCAGGCGCTGGGCGACGAGTGCAAAAAGGAGAAAGTATCCATTCTTCTGGGCCCGGGGGTCAACATCAAACGTTCGCCGCTGTGCGGGCGAAACTTCGAGTATTTTTCCGAGGACCCGCTCCTGGCGGGCGAAATGGCGGCCGCCTTTATCAACGGCGTGCAGTCGCGCGGCGTGGGCACGTCCCTGAAGCATTACGCGGCAAACAACCAGGAAACCAGGCGCATGACCGTCAGCGCCGTTGTCGATGAGAGGGCGCTGCGCGAGATATACCTGCCGGCTTTTGAAACAGCCGTCAAGAAGGCGCAGCCGAAAACGGTTATGTGCGCTTATAACCGCCTCAACGGAGAATATTGCGCGGAAAACGAACTGCTGCTCACGCGGATTCTCCGCGACGAATGGGGTTTCGAAGGGCTGGTCGTCAGCGACTGGGGCGCCGTCAACGACAGGGTCAAAGGCATTGCCGCCGGCAACGACCTGGAAATGCCCTCGTCCAAAGGGGTCAATGCGGCGAAAATATTGAAAGCCGTGCGCGAAGGGCGGCTGAGCGAAGAGGCGCTCGACAAATGCGTCGGGCTGATTCTTGCCGTTGTGGCGCAAGCCGCGGCGCAAATCGAAAACGGCTACCCGTTCGACCCGGACAAACAGCACCGCCTGGCTGCCAAAGCGGCCGCCGGTTCCCTGGTGCTGATGAAAAACGATGACGGCGTTTTGCCGCTGAAAAAAGGCGCGAAAGTCGCTGTCATCGGAGAAATGGCAAGATTCCCTCGTTATCAGGGCGCCGGCAGTTCGCTGATCAACCCCACGCGCATGGAAAACGCGCTCGACTGCCTGCGGGCTCTGGGCGTCAATACGGTTTATTCGCCCGGCTACAGCAGGAAGTCCCCGACGCCGTCGGCCGAGCTCATTTCAAAAGCCGTCGAAGCCGCCCGCGCGAGCGACACCGCGCTGGTCTTCGCGGGACTGACGGAAGATTACGAGTCCGAAGGTTTCGACCGCACGCATATGGACCTGCCGGCCTCGCATAACAAACTCATCGAAGCGGTCAGCCGCGCCAACCGGAATACGGTGGTCGTCCTCGCGGGCGGTTCGCCGGTCTCCATGCCCTGGCTTGGCAACGTCAAGGGATTGCTCAACACCTATTTGGCCGGACAGGCCGGCGCGAAAGCGGCGGCGGATATTCTTACCGGCGCGGTCAATCCTTCCGGCAAACTGGCGGAGACCTACCCCTGCTGTGAAAAATGCACGCCCGGCGCCCGTCACTTCCCCGGCAACCCGATGACGGTCGAATACAGGGAAAGCATCTATGTGGGCTACCGTTATTATGAAAAAGCAAAACGTCCCGTCGCTTTCCCCTTCGGCTTTGGCCTTTCCTACACCTCGTTCGCTTACAGCGGCCTTCGCCTGTCAAGCAAAAAAATCAAGGCAGAAGACGGCCTGACCGTCTCGCTGCGCGTAAAGAACACCGGCGCGAGGGCAGGAGCCGAAATCGTGCAGCTGTACGTAGCGGACAAGGAAAGCACCGTCTTCCGCCCGGAGAAAGAACTCAAAGGATTCGAGAAGGTCGCTTTGGAGCCGGGTGAAGAAAAAGAAGTCACGTTCAAACTTGACCAAAGGGCTTTCGCCTTCTACAACACGCTGACAAAGGACTGGTGCGTCGAAAGCGGCCTGTTTGAAATCCTCGCAGGCGCTTCATCGGCAGATATTCGTTTGCGCGCCGAGGTCGAAGTCGCCGCGCAGGGACCCGAAACGCCTATGCCGGACCTGCGGGAAAAGGCGCCGCGCTATTATACCGGCGACGTGCTTGACGTTGAACCCGAGCAATTTGAAGCGCTGCTGGGCTACCCGCTGCCCCCCGCATTCCGCGAGGCCGGACAACCGGTCGAACTGACCGACAATTTCGAAAACGCGCAGGAAACCAAGTGGGGCGGCCGGCTGTGCGATTTCATCACCTTCGTAATGCGTCTTGCCGACAAAGGGCCGAACTCCGGCATGATGGCCGCGGTCGCGCTGCAGACGCCATTCCGCAACTTCGTGACCATGAGCGGCGGCCTGTTTACCGAAAAAATGGCCGGAGGACTGCTGATGATCC
Organism: Bacillota bacterium; assembly: GCA_022706685.1. Lineage (GTDB taxonomy): Bacteria > Bacillota > Clostridia > Oscillospirales > Acutalibacteraceae > UBA1447. The sequence goes on along the minus strand of JAKJCA010000025.1, from coordinate 10,270 downwards.
TCAACGGAGACCACCCGTGCAAAGGCCTCGGGAAGATTGTCTCCGGTGTGCCCCACATGGTGAAAAACCTCAATCGATTTTTAAAAACCATCTGAATAGTCCCCTCCCGCCGCAGCGCGGGATCATTTTTGCAAGGAGCGTACCGGTTTCATGTTTCACAAGCGTTCTTTTTTCAAAACAGCAGCGGCGGCGCTGGCGATGGTTCTTGTACTCGCGTGCGTGCAGCCCGCGGCGGACGCCGCCGTTTCCGTGCCAAGGGCGCCTCTGCAGGCGGCCGTTTTATCGGACATCCATTATTATCCTCAGTCGCTCATGGGCGACAAGGGCGACGCCTGGCGGCAATACTGCGAGAACAACGCGCGGCAGGACGCCCAGTGCGAAGCGCTGCTGGGCGCGGCGCTCGATGCTGTCGAGCAGCACGCGCGGACCAACGGCTGCAAATACATCTTCATCCCCGGTGATTTGACCAAGGACAGCGAATACGCCGGCCATGCGGAACTGGCCGGGAAACTGGAAGATTTCGAGCGGCGCAGCGGCATTCAGGTTCTGGTCATCAACGGCAACCACGATATCAACAACAGCGGCGCGACGACCTTCGAGAACAACCGCCCCGAAAAAACGCTGGCAACAAGCCCCGAGGAGTTTAAGCAGATATATGCCAACCTCGGTTATGACCTCGCATGCAGCACCTATACGCCTCCCCCGGGGAAGAAAGCGGGCATGCTCTCCTATGCCGCGCGCCTCGAGGGCGGTTATCGCCTGATTGTCATCGACGCGTGCAAATACAGCAGCGACAGTACCCCCCACGGGCTGAACGAACATAAAACCGGCGGCAATATCACCCCTGAACTGATGGACTGGATCTTGCGGCAGTCAGCCGAGGCGGCGGCCTGCGGCGAGACAGTCATCGGCATGGCCCATCACAGTCTGGTCCCTCAGTTTGAAATCGAACCTTCCGTTTTCCAGGATTTTGTCGTGGACAACTGGCTGGAAACGACCGAAACGCTCGCCGACGCCGGCATGCGCTATGTTTTCACCGGCCACATGCATACGAGCAATATCGCCAGCCATGTCACCGACCGGGGCGAAACGATTACCGACTGTTCAACCGCCTCGCTGACGGGGTTCCCGAACACCTTCCGCGAAGTGCTTTTCGAGCCCGCCGGCAAAGGCGTCAGCGCACAGTTTAACACCTTCGACGTCGATTGCGTGACACAGATTCAGGCGGACGGCAAGGTGTATGAAAAGCCGTACAGGAACACCTTTTCTTTCGGGCAGACTTACGGCAAGACCGGCCTGCCGGATTTTGCCGTCGATATGGCGGAAACCTACCTTTCGGATATTTTTGACGATATCCGCGAAGGGGGAGGCCTGCTGGCCTATCTGCAGCAAAAAGGCATCGATTTGGAGAGCATTCTCGCAAACGCGCTCGGCAAGGGTCTTGCCGTCGGCAAAACGGACCTGTTCACTTCGCGCAACATCATGAGTTTCGCCGGCGACCTTGCCGCACAAATCGACGAGGTGTACATCAACGATCCCGCGCGCGTGCTGGGTGTTATCCGCCGAATCGCCGACGGCCTGATGTCCATGCCCGTTTCCGACCTGCCCTGCACCAAATTCATTGAAACGCTCGGTTTCGGCGATCCGGCAAAACCGGGGACTCTTCAGGACGCATCCTACAGCATCCTGGCCACGCTCTACCCCGGGGACGAGGACATCGGCGACGATCTGTTTTTACACGACGTGCTCGCGAGATTCGCCGACGGCAGCAACGCCAAGGCGCTCTATGACCGGCTTGTTGATGTCGTGATTGATGATTTGCTGCTGAGTGAAATCCTCGCGTCGCTGAAATTCAACCCGGGCTCTCTATTCCCGCCCGACACCGCGCTGCACATCGTCGGCGTCATGCTCACGGCGCTCATCGACGTCATCTTCCGCGGCGATAACTCTTTCACCAACATCATCGAGTCCACGTTGTCGGTGCTGCCCGCGCAATACGACTCTGTCGAGGGCATTCTCGGATATTTCACCGGCGAGTACCTGACGTCCAGCCAGTTTGACGCCTGGGGCGCCACCATCTCACAGATGCTCGGCTGCCTGGTCACCGACACCAACCCCGGGTTTAAACAGGACAGCGTCGTCGTTCTGACTTACAGCGGAAGCGTCGAGGTCATCCCCACGGTGGCGGATTACCGGCTGCCTTCCAACGTCGCGGTGACTTTCGGCAATGACGCACGCAGCACCAGGAACATTACCTGGCTGACCAAATACAGCGTTACGGGGTCTGATATCGAACTGATACCCTTCGGCGAGGCTCCCGTTTTTAGGGGCATCCCGACCCGCAACGCCGGCATTATTTCCTCGAGCGAGAGGGTGACGAGGTCTTACCCCGGGGCTGACTTGGGCATCGCGGGCTTTTTGGAGTATGCGTTTCCGCTGGTTCGGCATGAAATCCGCCTGACAGGCCTGAAACCGGGCAGCAAGTATTTCTACCGTATCGGCGACGCCGCCAAAGGCTGGTGGAGCCCGGCGGGCGTCATCGAAACGGCGGGCGATTCGGACCGCTTCGCCTTCTTGCATATGACCGACCCGCAGGCGCAAAACGAAGCGCAATACCGCGTTTGGGCAGATGTGGTCGACACGGCTTTCAAGCAATACCCGCAGGCTAAGTTCATCCTCAGCAGCGGAGACCTGGTCGACAACGCGGCGAACGTCCGCCAGTACGGCTGGCTTTTCAATACCGCTGCCGAAAACCTGAGAAGCACTGCCTTGATGACGACCGCAGGCAATCACGAAGAGAAAGGCTTTGCGCTCGACGAGAATTTCCTGCTGCCCGACGCACCGGCGCAGGACCGCAGCAGCGGCGTTTACTATTCCTTTGATTATCAAAACGCACATTTTATCGTGCTGAACACCAATGATTTAAGCGAGGACGGCGCGCTCAGCGACGGCCAGCTGGCCTGGTTGAAAGCCGACACGGCAGCCAGCGGCGCACAGTGGAAAATCGTCTCGCTGCATAAGGCGATGTATTCCAACGGCTCCCATTATGACGACAGCGACGTCAAAGCCCTCCGCAAGCAGCTCGCATCGCTGATGCCGCAGCTCGGCATTGACCTGGTGCTGCAGGGCCATGACCATGTTTACCTGAGAACCGGCGTCATGAGCGGCAACAAAGTTGTAATAAGCGAGACCCGACAGCTTGCCTTCGACGGCAGGAATTATCAGGCAAAAATCGAACCCGAAGGCACCGTCTATGCCATCAGCGCTTGCGCGGGCGTTAAATATTATCCGCCCAAGAGCGCTCTGATGACCCGGCTTCAATTCCCGAAAGCGGAACGGACGGCAGCAGTCGAACTGCCTGTCTTTTCGGCGGTTCAAATCGAGGGCAGCACGCTGTATTTCGACGCTTACACCGTCGACAACGGCAAAACGGCACGAATTGATTCTTTCGCGCTGCAAAAAGCCGCCGCGCCGACCGCAGAAACCGAAACCCCGGCCGGCGCCGAGCAAGGCGGCAGCCCCGCGCCGCAGCACAATACGCAAAATACCGTCGTTACGCAGAAGGCAAGCAAATCCGTTCCGGTTTCATCGGACATAACCCTCCGGTCCGGCGTGCCGCAGGCGTGCGGCGTTTCGCCTGCGCAGCAGTCGCAGCCGGCCGGCGAAACGGACACCGTCTTTGACGAAGCCATTCCGTTAACCGGTTCGAACGAAGCGAACGGCGCTCTTTATCTGCTGTGTTTTGCCGGTCTTGCCGCTTTGGCCGCACTGCGCGCAAAAAGAACAAAAAAGGAGTATAATAATTAACCGGAGTTCAACCGGCTCAACCGCCCTCCGGCATTGAAAACCGCATGACGCTTGCTGAAAGGAAGGGTTGATATGAAAAAGGACTGTGCCGTTATTCTCGCCGCCGGCGAAGGCGCCCGCATGAAAAGCGCCAAGCCCCTGGTGCTCGCGGAAGTTTTATTCAAACCCATGATCGACTGGGTCATCGACGGTGTCAGAGAAAGCGGTATCGAGGACATTTGTGTCGTTGTGGGGCATTTGAGCGATGAAGTGCGCAAACATCTGGGCGACAGTGTCGAAACCGTCTATCAGCAGGAACTGCTCGGCACCGGCCATGCGGTAATGCAGGCCAAAGACTTCATCACCCGCCACGGCAGCGCGAATGTGCTCATCCTCAACGGCGACGCCCCGTTCATCGACGCGGAAACCATCAAAGGCGCACTGAATTTCCACGTACGCGCCGTCAACCAGGCGACCGTCATCTCCTCCAAAATCGACAATCCGCAAGGGTACGGCCGCATTGTCCGCAGTTCGAGCGGGCAGCTGATGCGCATCGTGGAAGAAAAGGACGCCAGCGAGAACGAAAAGCAGATCAACGAAGTCAATTCGGGCGCGTACTGGTTCAACTGCCAGGCCCTGCTCAACGCGCTGGGAAAACTGTCGACTTTCCGCGAACTTTCCGCAGCCGGAAGAAAAAAAGAAATTCAGTTGACCGACGCGGTGGAAATCATCCTCAGCCAGAGTCTCAACGCGACCGCTTTCAATTCACGCATTCCCGACATTGTGCTCGGCGCCAACGACCGTGTCCAGCTGGCCAAGCTCAACGCGATTGCCAGACAATACCAACTCAACCGCCAGATGATGGAAGGAGTCTCCATTCCCTGCGCGGACGGCGTAATCATCGGGCCCGACGTGCTCATCGGCGCGGATACCTTGATTCTGCCCGGATGTATTATCAAGGGCAAAACCGTCATCGGCTCCCATTGCGTAATCGGCCCCAACACCTTTATCGAGGACAGCCTTATCGAGGACGGCGCGTCGCTTAATAATACCCAGTGTTTCGAAAGCCATATCGGCAAAGATGCGCAGGTCGGTCCCTTCGCGCGCATCCGGCCCGGCACGCACATAGGCAATCAGGTGCGCATCGGCAATTTTGTCGAGGTCAAGAACGCGGTGGTCGGAGACGAGACGAAAATCTCGCATCTCTCCTATAGCGGGGACGCCGATGTCGGCAGGGATGTCAACATCGGCTCAGGCTGCGCGACGGTCAATTACAACGGGCGGGAAAAGTTGCGAACCACCATCAGCGACGGCGCGTTCATCGGCTGCGACACAAGCATGATCGCTCCGGTGAAAATAGGCAGGGACGCCTACACGGCCGCCGGCTCCACCATCACCGAAGACGTACCGGCCAACGCGCTGGCCATCGCAAGAGCGAAACAAGTCAATATCAAAGACTGGGTGAGCAGGAAGAAGCCATACAAGCGGCAGCATCTCCCGGAGGAGGGCAAATGAAAAAAAGGAAGATTCTGATTGCCGCGGCGGCAGTGGGCATCGCCGCCGCAGCGCTTGCGCTGACGTTGCTGTTCACCAACAAAGGCAGCCTGAAAGCCACGTATGTCTCTTTTCAGCGGAGCGATTCCGCGCTGGAAATCTACCGTGACGAACGTTTCGCGAAGCATTACAAGAAAATTCTCGGCAGCATGTACGGTTTCACCGGCAAAGAGGTTGAATCCGTTCTCGGCGGAAAAGATTACTGGTCTTCCTTCGTCGTCGAGGTGGAGGTGGAAAACAAAACGGGCGGGCCGGTGACGGTTTATTCCTATGAAATCCCCGACAACGGCAAGGAAAAAATATGGATCTGCACCGTATCCGACGGGGAAATCGGTATCCCGGACGATACTGCGGAAAAGGTTTATATCACCGTTCTTGTCAACGACAAAAATATCAGCGAAAAACAAATAGAGGAAAAAATCAAAAGTTACGGTATCCGGCTGATTTTTTCGCCCAGCCCCGAGATCGACGAGCAGGGCAACGAAGTCCCGCAGGAGAAACTCAGCGTTGCCATTACGGATAACTGATACAAAAAACGGAGCGCAACATGTTCAGCATGCGAAAACGGGCATCCGGCGGCCCGGAATACATCGTCGCCGGCCTGGGCAATCCGGGGAAGCAATATGAGACAACCCGTCACAATTCGGGTTTTCTTTTTATAGACGCGCTGGCTGACCGGCACGGCGTAAAAATCAATAAAATCAAATTCCGCGCGCTGACGGCAAAGGCCGACATCGGCGGCCGCTGCTGCCTGCTGATGAAACCGCAGACTTATATGAACGAAAGCGGACTGAGCCTGCGCGAGGCGTGCGGTTTCTATAAAATCCCGCCGGAGAAAGTCGTTGTCATATTCGACGACGTGTCCCTGCCGTTCGCTACGGTCCGTGTCAGGCCCCGCGGCAGCGACGGCGGGCATAACGGCGTCGCCAGCATCATCAGCCATCTCGGCAGCAGCGGCTTCCCCCGCGTTAAAGTCGGAATCGGACCCAAGCCGCATGAAGAAATGGAACTGGGGGATTGGGTTTTATCGAGGTTCTCCGCGGAGGAGCTCAAGGCCCTCGGCACGCTGATCCCGAATGTATGCGGCGCGGTGGAACTCATCGTCGTGGGAGATATCAACAAAGCCATGGACATGTATAACGCCAATGGGTCAAAGTAGAGCGGACCGGCCGCGGCGCCGGCCGCCGCGTTCACATGACATCAACGTCGTTCTGGTGGAGCCCGAAATCCCGCAGAACACGGGTAATGTGGCGAGGACCTGCGCAGCCACGGGCGCGCGGCTGCATCTGGTCGGGCCGATGGGTTTTCAAATCAGCGACGCAAAACTCAAACGGGCGGGCCTCGACTACTGGCATATGCTGGACATAACGGTATATGACAATCTGGACGAGTTTTTCACAAAAAATACCGGCCCTTTTATTTATTTCTCGACGAAAGCGGAAAAACGGTACTGCGACGCCGACTACCCGCGCGGCGTGTATCTGGTGTTCGGAAAAGAGACCGCAGGCCTGCCCGAAAAGCTGCTGGCCGCGAATAAGAAAAACTGCGTGCGCATTCCGATGACGGACCCGGCGAGAAGCCTCAATCTCTCCAACTGCGTCGCAGTGGGCGTTTTTGAAGCGCTCAGGCAGGCCGGCTTCCCGGGTTTGAAACTCAAGGGCAGACTTCCCGCCGCGGCTGAGCCGTCGGCGTTAAAAGACGGCCGGGAGACACCGGAATGATGATGACGATAAGAAAAACGGCGGCTGTTCTCCTGTGCGCGGCCCTTATGGCCGCTTTGGCCGGCTGCGCTTCGGACAACGCCGGCGGCAATTTTGCTTACCCGCTCGAGACGGCACGGCTGACGCTGGACCCGCAGATATTGAACGACCCGGACTCCGCGACCGTCGCGCTCAACTGTCTGGAAGGGCTGACGCGCACGGGACCGGACGGAAATCCCGTTCTGGCGGCAGCCGAAAGTGTCGAGGTGTCCGAGAACGGTCTGGTATATACCTACAGGCTCCGGCAAAATGAAAAATGGCATGTATTGCCGGCACACAAAGACGTTTTGGGCGACAATTATCAAAAGACTTTTGACTCCCGTGTAACGGCGCACGACTTTGTATATGCTCTGAGGCGGGCGGTGGATCCCGCGACCGGTTCCCCCGCGGCGCGCGCACTGTTCATCATCAAAAACGCCGGGAAAATCAACGCCGGGAAAATGGGAACAGACCGGCTCGGCGTCAAGGCGCTGGCCGACGATACGCTCGCTATTACGCTGGAGAGCAAAGACCGTGACCCGGCCGCAGTGCTCGCCATGCCGGTCGCGCTGCCGTGCAGCCGAACGTTTTTTGAGGCGACAAAAGGCCGATACGGCAAGGATGTGTCGCTGCTGCTGTGCAACGGCCCGTTTTATCTCTCCAAATGGACCGCGGAAAAGTCGCTGCGGCTGGAAAAAAACGAAGACAGCTGGCGCGCGCGGCAGGTCAAACCGTCGGGCGTGACGTTCTACCTGGGTGTTGACGCGCAAACCGCCTATGAGAAACTGCTTTCAGGCGTTTACGCTGCCGCCGTGCTGGAAGGCGGCCGCGCGCGTGAAGCGGCGCTGACCGAGGGCATTACGCTCAAGGAAATCGGCAACGTCACCTTCGCCCTGCTTTTCAACTGCGCGGATGAAACCACGCAAAACACCCGGCTGCGTCTGGCGCTGTGCCGGTCTTTCGACCCGAATGTGACGCAGGGAAGCGGTTTGGAACTTTCATACACGCTCGTGCCGGCCTGCTGCACCGTCGGCGGCACCGCTTTCCGCTGGCCGGATGACAGCGGCGGCCTGCCTGATTTTGACCCCGCGGCGGCCAAAGCCCATTGGAACGCTTACTGTAAGGCCACGGAAAAAACAAGCGCCGCCGTGACACTGATTTGCCTGGCCGAACATGAGAATATTCTTAAACAGGCCGTACAAAAGTGGCAGAAAATCATCGGCGTCGGGCTGGCTGTCAAGATCGAAACGCTGCCGGAAAACGAACTCATCGAGCGCCTTGAAAGCGGCCAATATCAGGCAGCCGCCGCACCCTTGACCGCCCGCAGTACCCGGGCGGAAGAATTTTTGCGCGATATCGGCCCGGGAGGGGCCAGCAACTACACGAACCTGAAGTCCGCCGTCTATGAGCAAACCGTCGCAAAGGCCTTTTCCGCCCTGACCCGGGAAGGCTCGGCGGCTATGTGCGCAAAAGCGGAGCGCATCCTGTTCGGCAGCGGCGCGGCGATGCCGCTGTGGAAAGGTTCGGGCTTCTTCGTCCAGGCGCAGGGCGTGTCCGGGGTTTATACCTCCCCTGCCGGCGAACATGTCTTTTTCGACACCGCCGTTTTAACGGATTGAACCGCTCAAAGGGGGACGGCATATTGGCATCGGTAAAATCAAAAACGGCAGCGGCTGTGTTTTGGATCTTTTCGGCAGCGCTGATGGCGGCGATATTTTTCTTATCCGCTCAAAACGCGCAGGAATCGGTCGAGGTCAGTTCGGGGCTTCTGGTGAAACTGCTCGCCTGGCTGCCTTTCACCATCAGCGAAAACTTTTTACGGGATTCGGCTCACGCCGCCGAATATTTCGTGCTGGCCGCTCTGCTTTTTTTCTCTTTTCGTTATACTTTCGGCAGAAACAAACCGCTTTCAGCATTTTTATGCGCCGCCGTTTACAGCATTACGGACGAACTCCACCAGCATTTTGTTCCGGGGCGCGCGTGCCAGTTATACGACCTGATGATCGACGCCCTTGGCGCAGCCGCAGCCCTGCTGTGCTTTACCGCGTTTTTTTATGCCCGTGAAAGGAGGCGGCTTCGATGCGGGATCAAGAGAAAAGCGCCGCGCTGACGGGCGCCGCCGCCGGCCTGTTCTCTGCTTTCGTCCATATCGCCGGCGGCTACCTCCTGAGCGTCCGCGCGCTTGGCATGATTGCCGATAGCGATGCCCTGCATACCGAGGGCGTCAAAACAGTCAATGCCCGCGGAGAAACGGTTGCCCTGCGCGGCGCCGGACGCCTCGCGGAACCCCTTGAAATATCCGGACAGCATTGCGGCACGCAGAAAGCCCGGCGGGCGGCAAAACCGGGCGAAAAACCCTGGATACCGGAAAAAGTGCTAGATACCATCAAAGAGATCGGCGTCAACTGTGTGCGTCTGCCGTTTCATTATCCCGTTCAAGCCGGCGATAAGACTGCCCCCGAAGGAAACGGTGCCTTTGCAGCCTGCTTGGACCGCCTTGAACGGACGGTCGAACAGTGCGCCAGGCGCGGCATTTATGCGATTGTCGCTTTGGACCTCGCACAAGTTAATCAAAGCGGCTCAACTGACAATGAAAACAACGGCTCGGCCGGCTGGCTGGACTGCACGCTCGACGGCCTGCGGCTGCGCAACAGAATCATCGAAATCTGGCGGCAGGCGGCCTGCCGTTTCGCGGGCAACCCTGCCGTCGCCGCGTTTGACCTCGTTGGCGGCGCAGCGGCGGGTGCAATGGCCGGCAGAAGCGGCAAGGAACGGTTGCTATGGTGCTTTTATAACCGCCTTTACCGTGCCGTGCGCGCCGTTGACCCAAACCGTATCATCATGCTCGAAACAGCCTGGAACACGCAAAATCTGCCGGACCCGGAACAGTACCGTTGGGAAAACGTGATGTACCGCCTGCACGGCCGCAATTTGTCAGATACGCAAGCGGAAGCGTTCATCGGGGGCCTCGGCAGCAGGGCCGCCCTGCGGGTTCCCGCGCTCGTGGACATCCGTCCGGGCAGCGGCATCCGGGATGATTTGCTGTACGCCTGCAGCGGCTTGGGCTTCGGCTGGCTGGCCTATGACAGCACAGGCGTTGAACCGGCAGACGGGGAAAAACAATCGGCTGACTGCCCGGCGGAGAACAGTTTCGATGCAAACGAAGCCCTGTTTGATACGTTGCGGCGGTT
>JAKJCA010000109.1 GCA_022706685.1 Bacillota bacterium | reverse complement strand
AGAATGACCACGATAACCAGCGAGGGCAGCACGCAGCCGAAGGTCGAAGCCAGAGCGCCCAAGATACCGGCCTGGCGCATGCCGACGAAGGTCGCGGCGTTGATGGCGATAGGCCCGGGCGTCATTTCGGACAGGGATACGAGGTCGACGAACTCCTTGAGGGTCAGCCAATGCCGGACTTCCACCGCCTGATACTGAATCTGGGGCAGAACGGCCAGGCCGCCGCCGAAACTGAACAGCCCGATTTGCACGAAACTCCAGAAAAGCCGCAGGTAAATCATGCCTCGCCGCCCCCCTTCTTCTTTTTCTCCCGAGTCAAAGAGAAGACCAGGCCGGCGGCAGCAGAAGCCGCAAGAATGAGGAGGATATTGACGCCGAAGATAAATTTTGCCGCAAAAGCCAGCACCAGCACGGCGGCCGAAAAAATACTTTTTTCTTTTATAATATTTTTTACAAGGGAAACAGCGACGTCCAGTATCACGGCGGCAACGCCGGCACGCATACCGAACATGGCCGCAGCCACCCAGGGATTGCCGCTGAACGAGGCATAGACGCCCGCAAGTACGCCGAGAATGACCAGCGGCGGAAACACGGTACCCAAAACGGCCGACAGGGAACCGGGCAGACCCGCCAGCCGGTGCCCGACGAGCACGGAGGTATTGATGGCGATGGGGCCTGGCGCCGACTGGGCGATGGCGACGAAATCAAGCATTTCGTTGTGTTCGATCCAATGCAGCTTTTCGACAAAGCGCTTCTGCATCAGGGGCACAATGACGTAGCCCCCACCGAAGGTGAAGGCGCTCAGGAGCATCGTCTGGAGGAATATTTTCGGCAACAGGACATATTTCTTATTAACGCTCGTCGCACCTCCGTCCCGTGCGGCCGGCACTGCCGGCGCAAAGCCCATTATATAGAAAAACGCAAGACGCGTCAAAGCCGGCGAAATATTTGCCTCGCGGCGCCGGCGGATGATATAATCAATCGGAAAAATTGAAAATTACGGAGGCGCTTTATGGCAAAATACGCGATCGGAATCGATTTCGGCACATTGTCGGCGAGAGCCCTGCTTGTCGACGTCAGCAACGGGCGCGAGCTGGCGTCGGCCGTCAGCGAATACGCGCACGGCGTTATTGACGAGGCGCTCCCCTGCGGGGTCAAACTCGGACAGGACTGGGCCTTGCAGGACCCGCGCGACTACCTCGCCGCGCTCAACACCACGGTGCGGGAAGTGATTCAACAATCAGGCATCGACAAAAACGACATCATCGGTGTGGGCGTCGATTTCACCGCCTGCACGCTGCTGCCTGTGCGCGCGGACTCGACGCCGCTTTGCATGCTTGAGGAATACGCGCGCAACCCCCACGCTTACGTGAAATTATGGAAACACCACGCCGCGCAGAAGCAGGCCAACCGGCTCAACGAGATCGCACGTGCCAGAGGCGAAAGCTGGCTGGATAATTACGGGGGAAAAATCTCCTCGGAATGGGCTATCCCGAAAATCATGCAGCTGCTCGAGGAAGCCCCTGAAATCTACGAAGCCGCAGACCGTTTCATCGAAGCGGCCGACTGGATCGTATGGATCCTGACGGGCGTCGAGACGCGCAACTCCTGCTGCGCCGGCTACAAAGCGCTTTGGAATAAAAATACGGGCTACCCCGACTGCAACTTTTTCCGCGCGCTCGACGCGCGGCTCGAATTCGTCGTCGACGAAAAACTCGGCAGGCTCATCCAGCCGCTCGCTTCCAGAGCGGGCAGGGTTACCGCCTCCGCGGCCGAAACGACGGGACTCGCGCCCGGTACGGCGGTAGCGGTCGGCGCCATCGACGCGCATGTGTTCGTCCCCGCGGCGGCCATTGACCGCGAGGGCGAAATGCTGGTGATCATGGGCACATCCAACTGCCACATGATGATGAGCAGCGTCGAAAAACAGGTCAAGGGCATCTGCGGCGTCGTCGCCGACGGCATCATGCCCGGGCTCTACGGTTACGAGGCCGGGCAAGGCTGCGTGGGCGAC
>JAKJCA010000108.1 GCA_022706685.1 Bacillota bacterium | reverse complement strand
CCGCGCTTTGGATTCCCTCCATTCCGCTTCGCTTCATTCCGGAAATCCAAAGCAATATCTTCCACCAGCAGTTTTCTTTACCGGTGCAGTTGAATTTACAATCGACGAAATAATTTCAATCGGGCGGTATCATAATATTATATCGGAAAGGAATAATCAACCGTGCGCGCCGTCATATAATAACTATTGTGTGGCGTTATAAAGGCCGATACGGCCGACAGGGAGTGTGACCGATGAAAAAGATGCGCAAAGCGGCTGCCGTAACGCTGGCGCTGGCGCTGATATTCGCGGCCGCGTCGGTTTTACCCGCGCGCGCGGCGCAGCCTCAAAGCCCGCAGCTGCGTTTCGGCGCAGACGGCAGGTTCACCGTGCTTCAAATCACCGACACGCAGGATTCAGACCAGCTGCACCGCGGCACCGCCGCCCTCATCGAGGCGGCGCTCGACACCGTCCAACCCGACCTGGTCGTTTTTACGGGCGACAACACCGCCGGCTGGTGGCTGACCATGAACAAAGCCAAAATGGCCGAAGCCATCGACGACATCGTCGGGCCGGTCGACAGGCGGGGCATCCCCTTTGCCGTGGTGCCCGGCAACCATGACGGCGAAAGCATCAAGGCCCTGGTGACGCTCAAAGACCAGCTCGAAATCTATCAATCTTATCCGACCTGCCTGGCGGTCGACGACGGCGCCTTGACCGGCTGCAGCACCTATAACCTGCTTGTAGACGATTCGGCCGGCAAAAAACCGCTGCTGAACATCTATATGGTCGACTCGGGCGGTTTCAAGCTCTTCGGCGGCAGCGGCGAAGACGTGATGGGCGACGACCAGGTGCGGTGGTACCGTGAAAAAAGCGAAGAACTCAAAGCGCTCAACGGCGGCGTACCGCTGCCGTCTATCGTGTTCCAGCATATCCCCGTGCCGGAGTTCTATACCGAACTGATGGACGAGGCGGAACCGGACACGCCCGGAGCCATCGAGGGAAAGGGGGCGCAGGCGGGGCGCTGGTACCTGCCCGACGAAAGCAAACATCTTGCCGGCACGCTCGGCGAGCGGCCCTGCGTCGCAAATATCAACAAGGGTTTTTACAGCGCGTGGGTCGAGCAGGGCGACGTGTTCGCTGCGTTTTTCGGGCACGACCACAACAACGACTACGTCGGCCGGACAGACGACGGCATTGTCATGGGCTACTGCCGCGGCACCGGCTTCCATGTCTACGGCCAGGGCACCAAACGGGGTGTCCGCGCCTTCACGTTCTATGAGGACGACGTCGCCGCGTTCGATACGCAGAGCATCCTTTATGAGGACATTGTCAGCACACAGATGCCCCGCATGCCCGTTTATACCAGTCTCCCCTGGATGCAGAACTACGATTTTGCGCCGGATTTGGTTCGCTTCTTCTCCCGTTTATTCACCTTGCTCGGGCGGTTTGCCCTGCTGCCGTAACAGGCGCGGTGAGCGGCAGGGACCGTAAAAATCTGTCAGCCGGAGAATATCATGATTACTGCGAAAAAGACAGACTTCGTCGACCCGTTTTTCGGCAGCGAAGTCTTCCGCTTCCGAAACAGCGACTTCCTGTCCGAACGCTGGTTCCATCTCAAGCCGCATATCGGCAACCTCAGCCCCGCCGCCTGCCTGCCCTACAACGCGTTGAACGTGGTGCCGTACAGCGGCTGCTACCCGACCGGCTGGGGCGTCCGGCGGGCGAGTTCCAGTTCCGTGCCGCGCATGGAAACGCGCCGCCGCCGCATCAAGGGCTTCACGCACTACAGCGTATCGGGGACCGGCTTCATCGACGAGTTTTATAACTTCTTCCTCGTCAGCCCCGTACGGGGAGGCCGTATGCCCGCCTACGAGGCCCTCCGTGAAGAGAAGGCGTCGCCCGGATATTACTATGTAAGGGCGGAGAACTTTACGGCGGAAGTAACCCTGACACGGGACACCGCCTGTTACAACATCGTTTTCCACACGCCGGGCGACAACAGGATTCTGCTGGATCCCGGTTTCGGCGGGCTCGACCTCAACCG
>JAKJCA010000024.1 GCA_022706685.1 Bacillota bacterium | reverse complement strand
CCGCCGCAACAACACCCCTGCCTGCCGGCGCGGCCGGGCAGAAATGCGAATAAATCAGCGTTGAAATGAAACAGTAAAACGGGAGACCCCGATTGCGTTTATCCTCAGGGAAAATGCGGTTTCATGCTTTAACTTGTTTTGCCGGCACGGGAAATATCTTCGATGTCTTTTTTGACGGCGGCGAGTTCCTCGTTGAGTTTATTGATCTCGGCGGCAAGGGTATCGTCATCCTGCCCGTCGGTCTGCTCCCCCTGCAGAATGGCGTAGTAATGCCTGCCCAATTGTTCGTAAAGATTTTCAACTTTATTTTCCAGTTCGATGGCTTGGAGTTTTTTTCGCGAGATGATGATGATCTCTTCGGTTTTTTTGCCGACCGTTTTCCCGACGGTTTTCGCCGTTGAAACGGCGTCGTCGATAAAGCTCATAATCCGCCTCCCCTGTTGAAAGTGCTACGATTATATCACAAGCGGCAGGCGGCAGCAAATCAAAAGGCGCCCAGTTCGCCGCCCGCCTTTGACGTGCCGGTCAGCGGTATGCCGCGCAGCGAATGCTTTCTTTGAAGTATATCGCCGAACCTGTCATTGTATTCGTACGGATACTTAAAGTTGAATACTCTGCTCAGCCTTCCGTCAGGGTCAAGCAGTTTTGTCACGGCGCCCGCGCCGCAGGCGAAAACGGTTGAGCACTCGCGTATCATCATCACGTTATACAGGCAGCCGAAACCTTTTTTGCACCAGCCCGTATTTTCGAGGTTGCCGGGAGAAAGGCTTTGGCGGTACATATAGTAAGGTTCGTATCCCCGCTTTTTCAGCGCCGGATAACTGGCCGCAATCATGGCCTGCGCGGCCTCGCCGTCGCCGGACCCTGCCGTACCAGCCAGCCGCGAAGCCCTTTTCAGCGCAAGGGCATGCACGGTAATATTGGATGTAGAAAGCGCGAGGGTCTGCTCAAGCGACGACATGAATCCTTCCGGCCTGTCGCCGGGTAAGCCGGCTATAAGGTCCATATTGATATTATCGAAACCGGCCGCCCGCGCGGCTTCATAAGCAAGCAGGGTCTCGCGCGCGCTGTGTCCCCTGCCCGCCTTTAACAGCACGTCGTCGCTGAAACTTTGGGGATTGATGCTTAAGCGCGTTACGCCGCGCCTTTTCATGACGTCCAGCTTTTCGGCGTCCAGGGTATCGGGCCTGCCTGCTTCAACGGTCATCTCGCCTCCGCGCATTTCGGGAAATGCGTCCAGCGCGGCTGTGAGTACGCGGTCAAGCTGAGCAGCCGTCAAAACGGTCGGGGTGCCTCCCCCGATATACAGCGCCGCAGCTTGCAGCCCGGAGTTATGCGCAATATCGCCCGTTTCGGTTATTTCAACGCACAGGTTGTCGATATAGGCGGGCAGCAGTTTTTTCGCGTTACCCGTGGTAATGGAATGCGATACAAAAGAGCAGTAGCTGCATCTTGACGGGCAAAAAGGTACGGAGATATAGACGCCGCAGTCGTTCTGCCGCAAAACGGAGGCAAGCGAATGCTCGGCCGCGGCCACTTCCGCGGCAAGCTGCGTCTTTTCCGGACTGACGCGCAGACGGTCGATAAAATACGCCTTCGCGGCGCTTTCGCCAAGTTCGGTTTGCAACGACGCCATTAACTTGGTCGGCCTCACGCCCGTCAGCATGCCCCACGGAGGTTTGCGGCCGGTATGGCGGACAAGGCAGTCATACAGCGCCGCGCAAACCAGCCGCTCAAGTTCCCCGTTTGAAGTACCCGGCGCAACGTCACCGCTTTCGGCTGTCCGCCGCCCGCCTTCAAGCAC
The DNA here is from genome assembly GCA_022706685.1 of Bacillota bacterium. Lineage (GTDB taxonomy): Bacteria > Bacillota > Clostridia > Oscillospirales > Acutalibacteraceae > UBA1447. The sequence goes on along the minus strand of JAKJCA010000024.1, from coordinate 38,711 downwards.
TTCGGCCGAGATCGCAGCGGACGGTCCGTCACAAAAACGGGAAACGACGCGCAAATCGCCGCTTTCGCTTTCACAATAAATCGTATGAATCTTTTCGCCGGGGAAAAAGACCCTGCAGAGGTTTTCCGTTTCATAGGCATATCGATGGCCGATGAGGCAAAGTATCATCTCGTGCGCCCCGCATAAGGATTGTGCGCGCGTTCGTAGCCGACGGTGGTCGGCCGGTCGTGCCCGGGATAGACCGCGCAGCCCTCGTCGAGCGCGAGCAGCCTTGAAAGGGAAGCCAGCATCTGCCCGTAATCTCCGCCTTCAAAATCCGTTCTGCCGACTGTGCCCCTGAACAGCGTGTCGCCTGAAAAAAGGACGTTGTCATCCGCGCAATAATAACATACGCTGCCCGCGGAGTGCCCCGGCGTATGCAGAACCGTTAGCCCGCATTCGCCGAGGAACAGCCGGCTGCCGTCTTCGAGCATGATGTCCGGCCGGACCTCCTGCTGCGCGCCGCGGCGATAACGCTGCGCGTAACTCAGGCGGCTGTCAAACAGGCAGGGCGCATCGAGCCGGTGCACGGCGACCGCCGCGCCTGTCGCTTGTTTCAGTTGCGCAACACCGAGAATATGGTCGAAATGGCCGTGTGTGAGCAGAATATACCGAACGCTGCCAGGCTCCAGTTTAGCGACAGCTTCGCAAAGCGCCGTTTCGTAGGCTCCCGGGTCGATTACGGCGCTCTGCCCTGATTTTTCATCGGTAACAATATAGCAATTTGCGGCCAGGGGACCCAGCGGCAATGTTTGTATTCTCGTTTCAGGCATCCTCCAAACGTTCGCCCGACGACGGGTTTCTTCGACTTTTTTTCAAATCGTCGGTGTCGATAATCAGTGTGACAGGCCCGTCGTTGAGGATTTGCACTTTCATATCAGCGGCGAAAACGCCTTTCCGGACCGTCTTGACGCCGGCGGCCGCCAGTTGACGGACAAAAAGCTCGTAGAGGCGGTTCGCCGTTTCCGGCTCGGCTGCTTGCGAAAACGAGGGACGGTTCCCTTTCCTGCAGTCGCCGAAAAGAGTGAACTGCGAGACAACGAGCGCCTCCCCATCCGTTTCCCGCACGCTGCGGTTCATTTTGCCGGCTTCGTCGTTAAAAATACGAAGCCCGGCGATTTTCTCCGCCAGTTTCCGTGCGTCGTCTTCGTTGTCGCCGTGCGTTACGGCCAGCAGAATCGTTAACCCGGGGCCGATTTCGGCCGTTACGGCGCCTCGTATCGTCACGCTGGATGACAAAACGCGCTGCACGACAGCTTTCATAGCCGCCTCCCAATGTATCAGCCGCCGCTTCTCTCCACCGAGAGGACGCCGCTGACTTTTTCGAGTTTCGCAATGACGCTTTTAAGGTGCTCGACGCCGCTGACCGTGATCGTCATCAGGAAAGAACTGCGGCCGTCCTTAAAATGCCGGGTGTTGATGTCGTGGATCATGACGTGCATGGCGGCAAGCTGGCCGGATATGTCGGCGAGCATACCCACGCGGTTAAGGCAGGAGACAAGCAGCGTGGACTTGAACTCCTCGCGGACGTTTTTATCCCATGAAGCGTTGATCCAGCGTTCGGATTCCGGCGAAACACGGCCGGGTTCCGGCACGTTGACACAGCTTGTTTTGTGGATGGAGACCCCGTGCCCTCTGGTGATAAAGCCGATAATCTCGTCGCCCGGCAGCGGGTTGCAGCAGCGGGCGAATTTGACCAGGCAGTTGTCGATCCCCTCGACAATGACGCCTTCGCTGCTTTTAGTGCGTTTTTTCTCCGGCGCGATATGTACCTCGGCGTTGTCCGCCTTGACAATCTTTGTGTAATCGTCCTTGATGCGCGGCATCAGCCTCGTGATGGAAATGCCCCCGTAGCCCACCGCGGCGTAGAAGTCCTCCACCGCGCCGAAATGCAAACGCTCCGCAATCTTCTGAAGGAACTCCTGCAGAGCTGGTTCCGGCAGGCGGATGAAGTTCCTGCGAAACTCCCGCTCGACCTCCGCTTTGCCCTCCGCGATATTTTCATCGCGTTTTTCCTTTTTGAACCAGGAGCGGATTTTACTGCGCGCCTCGCTGGTTTTGACAATATTCAGCCAGTCCCTGCTGGGGCCTTTCCCCTGCTGCGATGTGGTAATGATCTCGACAATGTCGCCCGTTTTCACCTGGTAGTCGATGGGTACGATACGGGAATTAACTTTGGCGCCGGTCATCTTGTTACCGACCTGCGAATGGATGGCGTAGGCGAAATCGATGACCGTCGAACCCATCGGCAGACACTTGACGTCGCCCTTCGGCGTGAAGACGTAGACTTCCTCCGGAACCAGGTCCGTCTTAATGGTACGGACGATGTCCTCGACATTTTCAAGGTCGTTCTGCCTGTCAATCAGTTGTTGAATCCAAGGCAGCCCTTCCTCGATTTTACCGCCGCTCATGCCGAGTTTATACTTCCAGTGCGCCGCGACACCGTATTCGGCGGTTTTGTGCATATCCCAGGTCCGTATCTGGACTTCGAACGGTATGCCTGCGCGGCCGATAACGGTCGTGTGCAGGCTCTGGTAACGGTTGGGTTTGGGCGTCGCGATATAGTCTTTGAAGCGGCCCGGAATCGGCCTGTAAAGGTCGTGGATAAGCCCGAGGCAGTTATAGCAGTCGTTGACGGTATTGACAATGATGCGCACGGCGTAAATGTCGAATATTTCGTCAAAGTCACGGTTTTGCATATACATTTTGCGGTAAATGCCGTGGACGCTCTTGATACGCCCCTCAACCGTAGCGTCGGGTATCAGCGCGGTCACCCGCTGCCTGATTTGCGCTTTTATATCCTCCAGAAACTCTTTGCGCGTTCTGCTCTGCGCCGCGAGCGACTCCTCGATTTCACCGTATGCGACGGGATCAAGGTAACTGATGGCCAGGTCCTCGAGTTCGTCTTTGATGGTGCGGATACCGAGGCGGTGCGCGATGGGTGCGTAGATTTCGAGTGTTTCGAGGGATTTGTCCCGCCTCTTTTGCGGCGCGACATGTTTGAGCGTGCGCATGTTATGAAGGCGGTCGGCAAGTTTAATGATAATGACCCGTATCTCGTTGGACATGGCCATGAGCATTTTGCGGATGTTTTCGGCCTGTTCCTCTTCCTTTGTCGCCAGAGGGATTTTGCCGAGTTTGGTCACGCCGTCTACCAGTTTCGCGGTTTCCGCGCCGAATTGCTCCGATATGCTTTGCAGCGTGACGCTGGTGTCTTCTACAGTGTCGTGCAGCAGCGCCGCGGCGATGGAATCCGCGTCCATGCCGAGTTTGGCGAGAATCAGCGCGACCTCGACCGGATGGGTGATGTAAGGATCGCCCGACAGCCGTTTCTGCCCGTCGTGCGCGGCGCACGCGAACTCGTAGGCCTTGTTGATTTTTTCGATTTCGGCGGGCGAAAAGGTTTTATCCACGGTTTCAAGGATCCTTTTCATGCCCTCGTCGTCCCTGTACGCCGGGTTCATCGATTCCTCCGAATCTTTATCAAACTTCAGCCACGGCCTTTTGAAAACCCGTTAAAAACGCAGAATCGTCCAGGTTTGCCTTGCCTTCCTTTTCAAGAAGCATCACCGCGCCTTCCGGCGTGGCGACTGCAATGCCGAGTTCTTTGAGCACCTCGACCGCCAGCAGCACGGCGCACAACCTGTTCGGGCTGCCAATGCCGCGCGCGACCAGTTCCATATCGTGCCTTTTCCCCGGATTGGACTTGAAATAACGGTAAACCTTTGCCAGCAGTTCCCGGTCCGGTATAAGCGCCGCGTCCGCGTCCGGCGGGCTGCCGCCGCGCATAAACGCCTCGTAATCCCTGTATGCCCGGAACACCGCGTCGTCGTCAGAGCCGGAAAGCCGCATATTTTGAACATAAACACCCAGACTCGCCTTGCCCATGTATTCGTTTTTTTCCACCGCAACAGCCAGGTCGACGACTTCACCCGCCGCATAGGGAAAAGACTGCGTCTCCTCGCGGAAACAGACGGCGGCGATTTTCTGCGCGCCTTTTGCCAGCAGTAGTTTGGTGTGTTTGCCTCCCGCCAAAGGCAAGACCTCCTCCACCGTCATGGAAAAAAGTCCGAATACCGGTTTGGCGTTGCCGTTGCCGAATGGTTCAAAAAGGCTAAGCGCCTCGGCGAAAGCCAGGTTGAGCGAGCCGGGGTTGAGTTTGATATCAATAGGCTGGAGCGGAACGGGCATTTCGATGGATTCGGCGGTTTCTCGAACGCGGCCGATAAACTCGTTGACTCTGGCGCTTTCCAGTTCAAGCCCGGCGGCAAGCGCGTGGCCGCCGAAATGCAGCAGGCAGTCCGAAACCGCCTGCAGTATATCATAGATGGGGAACCCTTCGATGCTCCTGCAAGAGCCGCGCATGGTGCCGTCCTCTCCGGTCAGGATTATACAAGGCCTTCCGAGGCTTTCCGCCATTCTCGCCGCGACAATACCGGCGACGCCGGCGTGCCAGTTTTGCGAGTAGGCGATAAAGATTTTATCGTATCGCAGGCAGGGATTCTCTTCAAACTTGGCGGCGATATCGCGGAGGATTTCGCTTTCCGCTTTGCGCCGGGCTTCATTTTCTTCCTCAATCTCGAGGGCGAGTGCGAGGGCCGTTTCCTCATCCTCCGTCGTCAGCAATTCAAGCGCACGCGCGGCGGAACCCATACGCCCCGCCGCATTGATACGGGGCGCGAGAGCGAAACCGACACTGACAGCATCCACGGGTTTGCCGCCGACGCGCGATGTTTCAATCAAAGCCTTAAGGCCCGGACGTGCGGTATTGTTCAGCGCCTCCAACCCGAGTTTGACCAGCGTCCGGTTCTCTCCCGTCAGGTTGACCGCGTCGGCTATCGTGCCGAGCGCGACAAGGTCTCCGTACTCCGCGATAAGGTCTTCTGCCGGCAGACCTTCAAGCGCGCATACCAATTTGAAAGCAACGCCGACTCCGGCGTATTCCTTGCACGCGCAGCGGCAGTCCTCGCGATAGGCGTCAACCACCGCGGCGGCTTCCGGGAGTTCCGCTTTGGGCTTGTGGTGGTCGGTGACCACGACATTCATACCCAAAGCGTTCGCAAGGCGGATTTCGTCCAGGCAGCTGATGCCGTTGTCTACCGTAATAACGAGTTTCACTCCGTCGGCCGCCAGTTTTTCCACGGCGTCGGCGCTCATGCCATAACCTTCCGTCAGTCTCTCGGGAATATAAGCGAAGGCGTCGGCCTCCCGCATTTTCAGATAAGACACAAGCAGCGCGGCCGCCGTCACCCCGTCGGCATCATAATCGCCGAAAACGGCGATGCGTTCACCCGCTTCGACGGCAGTGTTGACGGTATCAACGGCTTCGCGCATATCGGGCAGCTCAAACGGGTCTGAAAAAACGGCGCCGGCGTCAAAGAACGCCGCCGCCTTCTCCGGTGTGTCGATACCCCTCGCGCAGGCGAGAAGGGCGGCATAGGGGTTGAGCCCGCAGCTTTCTGCGAGCATTTGAGCCGCGTTTTTATCCGGCGCGGCGACCTGCCATTTTTTACGCGTCAAAGCAAGTCCCCCTTTAAAAAAATATATTATCATTAACGGACGTTTGTGGCAATATCGGCGCCTTGCACTTGCGGGATTTCCGCCGCATTGATAAAGGCGCGTTACGCTGATATAATGGCATTATCAATGATACGGAGGCGAAAAACGATGATCAGTATTCAAAACAGCACGTTTGCCGCCGACATCAACGCTTTGGGCGCGGAACTGAGTTCTTTGCGCTCGGCGGCAAACGGGACTCAGTACCTCTGGCAGGGCGACGCGTCGGTATGGTCCGGGCGCTCGCCGATTCTGTTCCCCATCATCGGCCGCCTGCTCGACGACAAATACCGCTGCCACGGCAGGGAGTATTCGCTGCCCAAACACGGTTTTGCCAGGACGAGCGTTTTCAGCGTCAGCCGCATCACGCCAGACAGCGCCGTATTCACTTTGACCGACTCGCCCTCCACCCGCGCGTGTTACCCGTTCTCTTTCCGTTTTGAGGTTCATTTCCAACTGACCGCCGAAGGCATCCGCGTTACGCACACCGTCGAGAACAGGGACGACGAAGAGATGTACTTTTCCGTCGGGGCGCATCCGGGTTTCAACTGCGACCTCGGCGATACGCTTGTTTTCGAGCAGGCGGAAACCCTGCGTACCGAGCGTATCGACGAAAACGCCCTGCTGACGGGGCAAACCTATCCCTTGCTCGACAATTCCGACACCATCACGATCACGCCGGACCTTTTCGTCAACGACGCGCTGTTCCTGAGCGGTTACCGTTCGAGGCGCATCACGCTGAAATGCCGGCGCGGCTACGCCGTCGAAGTCGACTTCGGGGACGCGCCGTTCCTCGGCATCTGGGCTAAGCCGGCTGCGCCTTACGTTTGCATCGAGCCGTGGTACGGCATCAACGACAGTTACGAGAAAAAAGAGGATATCTCGCAAAAGCGTGGCATCCTCTCGCTGGCTCCGGCAAAATCCTTTTCCTTCTCCTGGTCGGCGCGCATCACGCAATAACCCGAAGGCGTCATGAAGGCAAACAGCAAAGGTCATTTGCCGGCATGCCGATATGAAAACCCTCTGCGTATTTCATTCACCTTTGCCGATGGTAATCGGCTTGCCCCCATTCCGAAAGGGGGCTTTTGTTGAATAGGGTTTTGTATTAACTTTATGACTGATTACGCAAAAAAAGAGAACGCCGGCCGCTGGCTGAGGCACCCCGTCCTCGGCGACCCCTCGTTTGACGCTTTTGAAAAAATTTCCACATTACACCGTTCCCGGCCGCCTTATGAGTTCGGCGTCAACGCCTCGCTTTTTAAGGACCCGAAAAGCGGCTGCCTTTACGTGTATGCCGGGCTCTATCCGGCGGGCTATGAAATCAAGGCGGACGCGCCTTCGCACTTTGTCCTATACCGTTCCTCCGACGGCGGCGGGAAATGGGAATGCCTCGGAAAAGCGTTTGAGGACGGTTTCGTTTTCGACGGATACCCGGAGGCGGCGGATCACTGCCCCGACGCAGTAATGTGCTTCGATGAGGATTCCGGCAAGTATTGGCTCGCCTACGACTGGTGCCTGAATACCTGCGTGTGGAATACCATTCATCAGCCCGCGGATATTGCAGCCGACTCCGGCGCGGCGCTCGCGTGGTCGTTGAGCCCCCAGGGGCCTTTTCAACGGCTGCCCTCACCGGCTTTCAGCAATTTTGCGCAGCGCGGCAGACTCGGCCGTTTCACACGCGGGTACGCATCCACCCTCATCAAGCGCAGGGAAGACTGGCTGCTTCTTTTGCTGTGCGACAGCGGCGACCGTTTCTCCTGGGGGCTGGCGTGCATGACGGCGCCTTCGCCCGAAGGTCCCTGGTCAAGCCCCCGCGTGATTTTATCCGTGGACAGGGACGGCTATTTCCCCGCGCCCGTCGAGTTTTATCCCTGTTTTGAACATGGCGGCGAAGTCTGGGCGCCCGCGACATCCGTGGCGAAAAACCGGAATTATCAGGCCGTCTGGGCGGCTGAAAAGGAAGCGGCGCATCTACCCGAAGCGTGGTCGATGCGGTTCGACGGCAACTACTGGCACAGCCGGAATCTGCCCGAGGAACGTTGCGGGCTATGGGGCCAGACGCCGAGCGGCTTTGTACACGACGGGCAATTCACCGTCGTGTACCCTTCCCTGGATGAAAAGCGCCGCGGTACGCTGTCCATCGCGTCGCGGGCATGGGACGAACCCCTGCGCGACGGTTTCGCCCTGACCGGCCATGGCGGGCCTTCCGTCGTTCCCCTGCTTTGCGCCTACCGTGATTTCACGCTGGACTGCGCGCTCGAAATCAGCGGTACGGTTGAACTCATCCTGAAATACGGCGGCATCCTGGGCCCAGACTCAAACCGTTCTGATGCCATGCCCAACGATCTCGCGTTCGCCGGATGTACGGCTCTGATACTTGAGGAAAACGGGCGTTTCCGCCTTGTCGAAAGAGACAGCAAAGGCACGGAAACCACGATCGCCAACGGCGATGCAGGCGAACCCATCGCCGCCTTGCGTGCCGTTTTGCGCGGCAGCATTTTGACCTTCGACATGAACGGCAAACGAGCCGGCGGCGCCGAACTCGCCGATACGCGCGCGCTGCCTCTCGCGGTCGCCACGCACGCCTTCTCCGGCTTTCGCTGTTCGTCATTTCAAGCCGCCGGCGAAAAGGCGGAATACGCCTTGCGCTACAACGCCTTCGACGCGCTGCTCGGCGCCGGCCAGCGGTTAGCCGACTGGGAAAAGGACGCTTCTCTCGATTTCGCCGGCGGCGAAGGTTTTATCGGCGGCTACGGACTTTTCGGTAAATGGAACGTTATCGGCAGCCGTTTCGACCTCCACGCGCCGCGAGCGCCGGATTTGGGAACGATGCAAATTCTTGTCGATGGTGAGGCCGTCGGCAAAGTCGATTTATGCACGGCAAAAGCGCTACCCTCCGCCGTCGTTTTCTCGGCAGAGTTCGCTTCTTTCGGCCGTCACGCGGTCGTTGTCAAATCGCTCGGCGGCCATATCACGCTCGATATGCTGACGGTGTATGCTTCGTAAATTGTTTGTGTTGTATTCGCTTGAATACCGGTCGCCCGTACGGGGAATATTTTCGGTATGAGGAAGTCGAACTGCCGCTTATAATTGAAGTTGACAAAGACTCGCCAACAACCCCATATAGCGGTTGCCGGCGTTGAACAATGGGCGCGTGCATCTTACGCGATACAGAAGCGGATAACTATTGTTGTTTCAATTAAGAAATTTAGTTAACTTCGGCGGCCGAATCCGCAGCACCCGCTTCGGGCTCACCGTCCGCGCAGCCGCACTCTTCGTCGTCACCGGGTAAAACAAGCGTAGCGGTTTTTCGGATGTCGATGGAATCGTAATATTTCTTGAAACGCACGCCGACGCGGTATTTTCTGTCACATGGTTCGCAGACGAACTCCGCGCGGAAATACTGGTTGGAATATTTCCATTCGGTCAGGCGTTTGGCTTTGCGGCCGCAGTTTTCGCAGGTGTAAAACAGTTCTTTCCTGTCGACGGAAGGGTTGGTCAGTTTTTTAATCACGGTCGGTTTGAACAGAAGGCGGCTGTAAAAAGTTTCGTCGCAGCAGACAGTCATACCCGCAAGCAGGTCGCGGTCAAATGCCTTGCGCAGACATTCGGCGCTCAGCAGGCTGTCGCCCAGCGCGCGGTGCGTGTCGTAAAGCGTCGGGTCAATCTCCAGCCGAACAGCCGCGTCCGACAGGCCAATCTGCCGCGAAGCATGCAAGCCGTGCATTTTTTGATAATATTTCTGCAAATCAGCGTACCGCGTCAGGAAGGGTATCTTTTCGATGACGCAGAAATAGCGGTAGTTGTCCAGCAGGACGCGGATATCCCCGTCGCCCCAGGTGAGGATGATATTATCGCCCGTACCCACCCATTTGCGGAACTCGGAGGCGACCTTGTTGAACGGCTCGCCCACGCTGATATCGGCGTTGGTCAGGTTCGTCAGGCGCTTGACCCTTCCCATGAGTTTTTTACCGATTTGCGATTTGACAAGAGAGGAGAAGGTGTCGACCTCTTGCAGGTTCTCGTCAAGTTTGACGGCTCCGAATTCAATGATTTCGTTGATGGCGCCCTGCAGTTTCCATGCATAGGCGTTGTTCCACTCGAGGTCGAGGATAATGTAATACATCCGTTCATCCTTTTACGCGGCGGATAAAAATCGGGGCGGGTGATGAACTCCGCCCCCGCTTGCGCTTGCGCCTTATCCGCGCGCCTTAATTTTATAAATCTTCACCCCGTGCGAGGGGACCTCGGCGGAAACCATTCCCTCGACGACGGCGGCGCTTTTATCCCACAGGTCAACGACTTCGTAGGAGTCGGTATAAGGCAGGTCGACATACATCTGGCAGACAATCTCGGCGATGTTCTGCTCGAAGCGGCGCGGCTGGCCGCCTTTGTTGAAAAAGCAAAGCGCGACCTCGTTGCCGCTGAGCGGCTTGACGAGCGTATCGGCGATGCCGTTGGTCTTCAGCCGCCTGCACTGCACGCCCAGCGGATCCTGGTCGACGGCGATAACGTCCTTGTTGGTGATGATGCGCAGAGTCGAGTTGTTCTCGTCCGGGGTCATATCGTCGTTAAGCAGCTTGCGGATATCGTTGCCGAGAATCAGCGGCGCCGCCATCATGCACCAGAGTGTGAAATGGGACTTGTTCTCCTCGTACGTCAGGTTGCCGTTGCCGACCTCGAGCATGTCGGGGTCGTTCCATGCACCCGGCCCGGCATATTTATAGAGGTTGACATTGATTTCATAAATCGCCAGCACAGAGGCCCAGAAGGGTTTGATATCGGGCGTCGTGCGCCAAAGGTTGCCGGCATGGCGGCCCCAGCGCCAAGGGAAATTGATGCCCCACTCACATATGGAATAGACAATCGGTTTGACCGGCTGATTGTGTTTTTCGGCGTAGCGTTCCGCAGCCTGTTTGAGATGTTCGCCCATGGCGGTGTACTGGAGGGCGGCGCTGTCCTGCCGGGAGGCGACGGGGTTATAGATTTTGATGGAATTGCCGCCTTTGCGCAGTTTGACGGCGACCTGGTGTCGGCCTTGTGCGCTGAAGGAGCGCGTCGGCGGAACAATGGTTTTATAGACGTCCTTGCCGTTAACAAGGATTTCGGCGTATTTGTTGCTGTTGCTCTTTTTCCGGATGGCGAGGGTCAGTACATATTCGCCGTCTTCCGGGGCGCTGATATCCGGGAATTCAATAGCGCCACAGTTGGCGGAAAGCCCGGCGACGAACTTGCCGGACTCGAGCTTGTCGTCATCGATAATATAGGCGTTGCCGCTGAGGATGCCTTCGTCGCAGCCGAACTCGGCGATTTCCGTTCCCTCGCGGGAAACGGTTATTTTTTCGATATAAGGCGCGCGCATGGGAATGGGGACGTTATGACAGAAATCGTATTTGAAATATTCGATGCCCCATTCGGCGAATGTTTCGGCGTCGATTTGTTCATAACCGAGGCTCGCTGGCAGATCCTCGCAGGTCAGCGTACCGTTGGATGTGTAAATACCCAGTTTCAGCCCGAGGGCGTTGACTTTCTCCGCGAGGGCTTTGATGCCGCTTTTAAAGTGGACCAGATCGCCCTGCAGCCTGCCGTCGGCGTCCCTCATCGACGACTGCCAGCAGTCGTCGATATTCACGTACACATAGCCCGCATCGGCAAGTCCCGACGCTTTGATAGCCCGGGCCGTTTCAAGAATCAGGTCTTCGTCGATTTTGTTGCGGAAGGTGTTCCAGCTTGACCAGCCCATCGGCGGCGTCAAAGCGGCGCCGTTGTTGTAACCGCCGGTCACGGGTATGTTGAGTTTAACGATGCCCGCCGCGGTTTTGGCGACGTTGGCCGGCCTCAGGCGTTTGTTTTTGATTTTGATGCCGACCACCGCAGCGCCGGCGGCAGCGGCCGAAAACAGAAGAGTTTTCATAAATCTCGTCATCTCTATGACCTTCCTTCCAGAACCGATAATATAATCACATTTTACATTATACTATAAAAAGAGAAAATGAAAAGTGTTTTGAGTAAAAAGTCAGCCCCGGCAGCGCCGCAAGGCGCCGCCGGGAGCAAGAACCGCCGGGGCATTTTTACACTTTTTCTGCGCTGTCGTTCGCAGGGACGGGCTGCTGCGTGAGTTCATCGGCTGCTTTATCTTTTTTGCCGATGCTCAGCAGCAGGTTGAGCACGATGCCGAAAACAGCCGCGCCCGCTATGCAGGGCACCTGCATGCCAAAGAACGGGATGCTGCCTCCGAACTTGTATTGGCCGCCGATGCCGATGACCATGATCGAAGCGATGACGGCGATATTTTTGGCGCTGAAAAGGTCGACTTTTTTATCGAGCATAATGGCGATGCCCTGCGCCGCGATGGCGCCGAAGAGGTAAATCTCAAGCCCGCCGATAACAGCGAGCGGAATGGCGTAGATGGCGTTAATGAGGGGCGTAAAGAAAGAAATCAGCATCGCGATAATAGAAGCCGCGATAAGCACGGGAACCGAAAATACTTTGGTGATTGCCATGGCGCTGATATTCTCGCCGTAGTTGGTGCCTGCCGGGCCGCCGACAAAACCGGCGACAATATCGCCGATGCCGTCGCCGATGAGGTTATACCCGAGGCGGTCGGCAATGTCATATTTTTTAGAGGAATTCTTTTTCTTCGCCAGGTCGTTGACATAAATATCCAGCTGGTAGACATGCGCGGTCGACTCGGGGATGGTCGCGATGGCGATGGGCATAATCGCGGCGACCGCCATCCAGTTGGCCTTTGGCAGCGTGAACTTCGGCAGGGCGAATATGGTGTCTTTGGCGCCTTCCAGCTGCCTGAAAAGGTCCACGCCGGACGTTTTGAGTATGATGACTGCGGCAATTACACCGACGATAGGCCCCAGCAGCAGCGGCAGCTGGCCCCAAATCCCTTTGAGGTAAACAGAGAAGAATATGGTGGCGACAAGGGTGATGAGCGAAACGGTCCAGACGAGTTTCAGCGTGAGTGGGTCGGTTGAATCGCCGAAAGTCGAGGCGTCCCCGAGCGCGACGCCCGCAAGCGTCAGGCCGATGATCATCGCGATGGGGCCGGTGACCCACGCAGGCAGGATTTTATCGATGATTTTGCGGCCGGCGAACTTGACGATAATTCCCGCCGCGATGGAGACAAAACCGGACATGACGATGCCGAACTGGGCGACCGCGATTCTGTCGTCGAGCGCGGGATACTGGTCCTGAACCGCCTGCTGTGCCATAAGCCCCATGATAGCGCTCAGATAAGAGAAACTCGAACCGTAATACAGGGGGATTTTCCGGCCGGTAACCAGGATAAAGCAGATCGTCGCGAGGCCGCTGGCAAAAATAGTGGTGGAAACATGAAACCCCGTGATCAGCGCAACCGTGACGGTGGCCGGGAACATGACGATCACCTGCTGGACCGCGTAGGGAATCAACTTCCATAGCGGCGGTGTTTCGTCGGGAAGGTAACCGATGGTTTTGACATTCTTCTGCATGCGTTTCCTCCTGTTGTTGAATTTGGGCTCAACTTGTAATAATTTATAATAAGCGAGCATCGTTGTCAAGCCGAAAGCACAATATATTGATGTTTTTATGCCGTTTCAAGCTAATAGCGTCCACATGCGGTATGCAACGCAAAAGTGCCCGAGGCGTAAGACCCGGGCACTTTTGGTTTTGACTGAATAGGCGTGGGCAATGATTCAGTCTTCGCCGTACATCGCGGCGTAATATTCCCTGTAACTGCCGGTGAGAATTTCATCTAGCCAGGCGCTGTTTTGACAATACCAGGCAACGGTCCTCGCCATCCCTTCGTCGAAAGCGGTTTCGGGCTCCCAGCCGAGTTCCGCTTTGATTTTGGAGGCGTCGATGGCGTAGCGCAAGTCGTGTCCGGCGCGGTCGCGCACGAATTCGATAAGGCTTTCCGGCTTGCCAAGTTGGGCTAATACTGTTTTGACCACTTCCAAATTCGTTTTTTCGGTGTTGCCGCCGATGTTGTAGACTTCGCCGGGGACGCCTCGATGAACGATGAGGTCGACCGCAGCGCAATGGTCGCCGACATAGAGCCAGTCCCTGACGTTCGAGCCGTTGCCGTAAACAGGCAGCTTTTTATCGCAGAGCGCTCTGGAAATCATCAGGGGAATCAGTTTCTCGGGGAACTGGTAGGGGCCGTAGTTGTTGGAGCAGCGCGATACCGTAATGGGAAAGCCGTAGGTTCTGAAATAGGCGAGCGCTATCAGGTCCGCGGATGCTTTTGACGCGGAATAAGGGCTGGAAGCATGAATGGGCGTTTTTTCGGTAAAAAGCAAGTCGGGCTGGTCGAGCGGCAGGTCGCCGTACACTTCGTCGGTCGAAACCTGATGGAAACGTTTGACGCCCGTCTTCCTCGACGCGTCCATCAGCACCTGGGTTCCGATGACATTGGTCATCAGGAAAACACCCGGATTGGAGATGGAACGGTCCACATGGCTCTCGGCGGCAAAGTTGACCACCGCGTCAAAGCGCTCCGCCTCAAAGAGCGGTTCGATCAATTGCCTGTCGGCGATATCGCCCCTAATGAAACGGAAACGCGGATTCTCCAACGCCTGCTCGAGGTTCTTCAAATTGCCGGCATAGGTCAGCAAATCAAGGCAAACAACGTCATAGGCCTCATACCGCTCAAGCAGACGGTAGATAAAATTGGTACCGATAAAACCCGCGCCGCCCGTGACAAGGATTTTCAAACGTTTCACTCCCCCACTGTTTCGCAGTAAGTCTAACAAAGCGCCGGCGGGGTGTCAAGGCGGGATGAATTGCATGCGTATCTTGTGAACCGTCTGCCGCTGTGATAGAATGGCGTAAGAAAGGAGCCGCGCCGATGGACTTTATGATTTATGTTTGGATTGCCTTGTTTGTGGTGCTTGTCATTATCGAAGCCGCGACGGTTCAGCTCGTTACCATCTGGTTCGCCGCGGGGGCCCTCGCCGCGTTTATCGCTGCGCTGCTCGATGTGCAGTTCTGGCTGCAGCTTCTGATTTTCGTGGCAGTTTCCGTGCTCGCGCTTGCGCTGACGAGGCCGCTGGTGAAAAAAATGAAGGCCAAAAAGTTTCAGCCGACCAACTCCGACCGTTTTCTTCACACCCGCGCGCTTGTGATTGAAGAAATCAACAATACCGAAGGCAAGGGACAGGTCAAAGCCGGCGGAACAATCTGGTCCGCCCGCTCCTCCGGCGGAGAGGTGATTGAAAAAGACGCCACCGTCACCGTCGAGGCCATCGAAGGTGTGAAGTTTATCGTAAAGAAACTATCGGAATAAAACAGGGAGGGTATCATCATGCAATGGGTTCTTCTCGGGGTTCTCGCGCTGTTCATTCTCATCATTCTCGTCGCCAACATCAAAATTGTCCCTCAGGCGAAGGCCTATGTCGTCGAGCGTTTAGGCGCTTATTACACGACCTGGGACACGGGTCTGCATGTTAAAATCCCGTTTATCGACAAAATCGCGAAAATCGTGTCCCTGAAAGAACAGGTTGCCGATTTTCCGCCGCAGCCCGTGATCACGGGCGACAACGTCACCATGCAGATTGATTCCATCATCTTTTTCCAGGTGACGGACCCGAAACTGTACACCTACGGCGTGGAAAGGCCGCTGACCGCCATCGAATCGCTGAGCGCGACAACGCTGAGGAATATCATCGGCGAGATGGAGCTGGACCACACCCTGACCTCGCGCGACACCATCAACGCGAAAATCCGCGTCATCCTCGACGAGGCCACGGACCCCTGGGGCATTAAGGTCAACCGCGTCGAGCTGAAAAACATCATGCCGCCTGCGGAAATCCAGGACGCGATGGAGAAGCAGATGAAAGCCGAACGCCAGCGCCGCGAGTCCATCCTGCGCGCGGAAGGCGAAAAGGCCAGCAAGATCCTTATTGCGGAAGGGCAGAAAGAAAGCCAGATTCTCGCCGCGGAAGGCGAGAAACAGGCCGCTATCCTGCGCGCCGACGCCGTGAGAGAAACAAAAATACGCGAAGCGCAGGGCGAAGCGGAAGCCATCATCGCCGTTCAGAGCGCTAACGCCAAAGCTATCGACCTCATCAATGCGGCAAAACCGGCGGAAGGGTACCTGACCATCAAAAGCCTGGAAGCTTTCATTGCGGCCTCCAACGGCCAGGCGACAAAAATTATTGTACCAAGTGATATCCAGTCCATTGCGGGGCTCGCAACCAGCGTGAAGGATATCCTCGCGAACAACTGATTCCCAAGCGTATACATCCTGTAAGCCAATATGTTAAAGGGCCGGATATCGACATCCGGCCCTCGTTTTTTGGCGTATTCTTATTCAGACGATGATGTCTCCCACACCGTTGAAAACATATTTCGGCTGATACGGAAACTTCCGCATCGCCGCCGCGTCGGTCACGCCGCTGAGGACGAGAACGGTGTCGATACCCGCCTCGATACCCGCCAGGATGTCGGTATCCATGCGGTCGCCTATGACGACCGTATCCTCGCTGTGGGTATTGAGCATTTTCTTGGCGTGGCGCATCATCAGCGGATTCGGTTTGCCGATAAAATAGGCCTGCACGCCGGTCGCCAGTTCTATCGGGGCGATCAGCGCGCGTGTCGCGGGCACAATCCCCTTCTCGGTCGGTCCGGTGAGGTCAGGGTTGGTACCGATGAGTTTGGCTCCCTTGAGAACAAGATGGACGGCTCGCTCGATGTTCTCCATGTTATAAGTTCTCGATTCGCCGACCACGACGTAGTCCGGGTTGACATTGTTCATGGTCATCCCGGCATCGTAAAGCGCGTTGGTCAGGCCCGCCTCCCCTATCACGTAGGCGCTGCCTCCCGGACACTGGCTGCTGAGAAAACTGGCGGTTGCGAGCGCGCTGGTATAATACCGCTCTTTGGGCACTTCCAGGCCGAGGCGGTTAAGTTTCTGCGACAGCTCGGCGGGCGAACGCTCGGAACTGTTGGTTAAAAAGATAAACTCCTTTTTTGACTCGATAAGCCAGTTGACAAAAGCGACGACGCCGTCGAGCAGTTTGTTGCCGTGGTAGAGGACACCGTCCATATCGCAGATAAACGCCTTTTTTTCAAGCAGAGCCGTCATCATATAAAACCTCCGTCCGAAATTTATGCCGGTGAAACCGAGCGATTGTAGCGGTCGACGATATCGCCGACAAACTTGATGCGTTCCAGGCTGCCGTTGGAGGGCAGTTCGTCCGAAATTCCGAGAATCAGTTTCGGCGCGAACAGCTCGATGCATTCGAGCACCTGCGCTTCGAGTTCTTCAAGCGAAAAATCCTCACAGAAGAGCAGCGCCGCGATGCCGTCGACAAGGAAGATTTGGTCTCCAAACGCTTCGCGAACCTCGGCGAGCGTCACGTCGCCCTGGGGTTTTGGCGTGACCGCTTCGACGCCGTCCAGCCCGCACTGACGGACATAAGGCAGCAGCGGCCTGACATCGCCGTCCCAGTGCGCGAAGGTGAACTTGCCCGCCCGGTGCAGCTTCTCGTTTCTTTTGATGTATTCGGGCAGAACGTACTTCTCAAAAAGCCGCGGCGAAAGCACGCCTGCGTGAATATTGTCGCCAAAGTTAACCAATTGAATCGGCGAATCGTTAATGAGGTCGATCTCGCGCATGTGGTTGTCCGACATAGCAGCGAAATAAGCCTCGACCGTGTCGGGATAATCGCTTAAAGCATAAATACTGTTTTCGACGCCCATTGTTGTGACGAACATTTCCTGAATACTCACGCGGGGCATATAAATCGCAGGCGCGCCGCAGCCCTCCCAAATTTCAAGGTTTTTACGGTAACTTTTTTCGTCCCAGCGCCAGGTCATATGCTCTTCGATCCAAATCATGACCTTCATGTCGTCTTCACAGGCAATCCACCATTTTTCCGGGAACCTGCCCGGGTTGGAGGTATTGGCCCGCTCGATCTGCGTGATGCTGCCTGCCGGCGTGTCGATACGGTTCTCAATTTTATAGGGGCCGAGTTCGCGCGATGAAAAACGCACGCGCTCGTCATAGACCCTCTTGAAGCATGAATTGAAGGAATAGTTCCTGTTGGAACAGCCGAGTTCGCTGTAAATCTGCCGCAGGGTCATGCCGACGTACGGCTCCGGGAACTCGGCGCCCGCGAAAACACGATCATCATACCAGCAGCCGATTCGCGGCTGCCAGATAATTTTGCCGCCGGAACGGCCGAACGCCACATCGAGATTGAGCCGGGCGAGCGGCGAACTGCAGTCGCCGTAGAAGCCCTCCTTCAGATTTGCGCTCATTCTTTCGCCTCCTGTCCTTTTCGCAGCTCGATGTATTCGTCGTAGGTCATCCGTTCGTCGGCCATCCCGCCTCCCGGCAGGAATTCGATGATGCGGTTAGCGGTGGTTTGAATAATCTGGTGGTCGTGCGAAGCAAACAGGACCACCCCTTTGAAATCGGCAAGACCGTTGTTGACGGCGGTGATGGACTCGAGGTCGAGATGGTTTGTCGGCTGATCGAGCAGCAGCACGTTGGAGCCGAACATCATCATTCTCGAAAGCATGCAGCGCACCCTCTCCCCGCCCGACAGCACTTTGACCTGCTTGAAAACGTCGTCGCCCGAGAACAGCATTTTGCCCAAAAAGCCCCGCAGATAGGTGTCGGTATCGTCTTTCGAATATTGTTTGAGCCATTGAAGGATGGTCATGTCGTTCCCGTCGAAAAACTCGGCATTGTCTTTGGGGAAATAGGAGTAAGAGGCGCTGACGCCCCATTTATAGGAACCTTCGTCCGGCTCAAGGGCTCCGGTAATGATTTTAAACAGCGTTGTCGACGCGGCTTCATTTTCACCCACAAAGGCGATTTTATCCGTTCGGCCGACGGTGAAAGTCACTCCGTCGAGGACTTTGACTCCGTCGACGGTTTTGCAAATATTCGTCACGGCGAGGACATCTTTGCCCAGTTCCCTATCCGCCTTAAATCCCACAAAGGGGTAGCGCCTCATTGAATCGGGCAGTTCCTCGTAGGAGAGCTTTTCGATCAGTTTTTTTCTGGATGTCGCCTGTTTCGATTTTGATTTGTTGGCTGAAAAGCGCGCAACAAAGCCCTGGAGTTCTTTGATTTTTTCGTCGGTCTTTTTATTTTGCTCGCGCCTGATTTTCTGCATCAACTGGCTTGACTCATACCAGAACTCGTAATTGCCCACATACATTTTGATTTGCGTATAGTCGATATCGACGATGTGCGTGCATACGTTGTTGAGGAAATGCCGGTCATGCGACACCACGATGACCGTACCGGGATAGTCGATGAGAAAATCTTCCAGCCAGGCAATGGACTGGATGTCGAGGTTGTTGGTCGGTTCGTCGAGCAGCATGATGTCCGGGTTGCCGAAAAGCGCCTGGGCCAGCAGCACTTTCACTTTTTCGCTGCCTTTGAGCATTCGCATCGGTTGCGACGGATCGATATCCCGAAGGCCCAGGCCGCGCAAAAGGCCCGCCACCCAGGTATCGGCGTCCCAACCGCCCATTTTGGCGAACTCCCCTTCGAGGTCCGCCAGAAGAAGGCCGTCCTCATCGGTGAAAGCCGCCTTTTCGTATAGTCTCTCCTTTTCTCCGATAATCTCATAAAGGCGGGCGTTGCCCATGATGACCGTGTCGGAAACAGAAAAATCATCGAAAGCGAACTGGTCCTGTTTGAGTACCGACATCCGCAGGCCTTTGGCAATTTCGATGCTGCCCGCCGAAGGCTCGATTTCGCCGGCCAGCAGTTTAAGAAATGTGGACTTGCCTGCGCCGTTTGCGCCGATGATTCCGTAGCAGTTGCCCGGCACAAATTTCAGGTCGACACCCGAAAAAAGTTTCGCGCCGGAGAATTCAAGCCCAAGGTTGGATACCGTAATCATTGCGTGCTCCCTGTCTTGCCTGATTACTGCATATTATACACCAGCATACCACCGCTTGGAAACACGGCGCGGGCAAAAGAAAAGCGCGGCCCCGGCCGCGCGCAGAAAGGGGTTCGTTAAAAGAATTCATTTTCATCTTCCGTCGATTTTCTCAGTTGCCTGCCGCAGCGTGGGCAAAACTTATAGAATCTGTTCTCGGATTCGCGGAACGACCTGCCGAGCAGTTCGTTTTTGTTCCTGGTCTTGTTAATATAGACGCCAGTCGCGCAATTGGGGCAGCCCTTGTTGCGCTCGTAGTTTTCGCGCGCAAGTTTATCGACCTCGAAAGGATCAAGGCCGGTATCCTCGTATTTGCCGAGTGTCCACGCGATTTTTTTGGGCCCGTCGGGATTATCGTAGACTTCCTCGGTGAAATCGTAGGCGTCTTTATAAAAACTCGTCTGCTTGGTCAGCCGTTTCATCGGGAGCGCTCCAAATCCGGCGGATGTGTTGACTTTGTCGACAGAATATCATAAAAAGCAATGTTGTTTCGTCAATATATACAAATCCTAATTTATTCTATCATCGCTTTAAAGTGGTGTCAATGGTCATACAATACAAATCGGCGCAGATGTTTTGGATAGAATTCACAGTATCGACGGATTTTCGCCAATTTTGTAATAGTTTAAGAAATATCCGCGCGTTGACAGTGCCTGCACGCGGTTTTACAATAATCGTGACACCTTTTCCTCAGCGTTGTTGTCAAATACAGCCAATGAAAGGGGCGTTTTTAATGAAACGCGTGCTGCTTATCGGCGACTCCATCCGGATGAGTTACAACGAACGCGTCGCACAGCTGCTTGAAAACCGTGCCTTCGTCTGGGGGCCGGAAGACAACTGCCGTTTTGCCAAATACACCCTGTGGGGTATCAACGGCTGGATGAATATGGACGGCAAAGGTTCGCCTGATATCATCCACTGGAACAACGGTATCTGGGACGCGCATAAAATCAGCAGCCGAATCGAAGTGTTTGTGCCGCTGGACGAATACCTGAAAACCCTCGAGCAGGTTTATAACGAAATGAAAAGCCGCTGCGCAACCGTGATCTTCACCACCACGACGCCCGTCGGCGAAGGTTTCCCCTCCTGCAGCAACGATACCATCGACCTTTATAACCGCGAGGCAATCCGGCTGCTGGCCGGCCTGGGCGCCGGCATACACGACCTGCACGCCGAAATCGCGCCCGACACGGGACGCTATCTCGGCGATGACCGCCTCCATCTCAGCCCCGAAGGGGTCGAAAAGGCGGCGGCCGCAGTAGCGCGCTTTGTCGCGCGGTACTTATAATACGCTTCAGATAACCTTAGGCGCAGTTTTTATAGTTGCAAGGCCAGCTGAGCAGGCAGCTGTCCTTTTTGATAACATTCAAGCATGACGTCGTCGAGGCCGTTGACTTTCAGCCTAGCCTCCTTGAGCGGGGCCGTACACTCTTCCACACGGGCAGGGTTGAAAGCGACAGCCGGAAAATCATGGAGCACGGTATTGGCAACAGTCAGTTCCGGCAGCGACGTCGCGACGGTGCAGGGAGGTTCTTCCAATCCCGATGCGCAGCGGTAAAGGCTGAGCATTTTGTTATAATATCCTTCCAAACCGCCGCCGATAACCCAAAGTCGACCTCTTCGCCGCGCAGGGTACCTTTAAGGCGGTCGTTGCCCGCGCACAGGACGGTGCCGTGCTCGAACCGGTATTCGACATAAGGTTCCGCCACCTTCTCCGTACAATGGGAAACGGCGATAAAAACATCCGTTTCATTTCCGAAACGGCCGGGTACGGATAATTTGACAAAAGCCGTGTCGAAAGTCTCGATATCAAACGCTCTGAAACATTGCGCCTCTATGCGCGACGGTTCGGCCGCCGTATCCATGGCGCCGCCGAGCATAAACAACGGGTTGTGCAGATAATGCGCGGTCGCGTTGGAGAGCACGCTGTCGCCGACGAAACGGCCCGCGCTGTCACGCAGACGGCCCGCCCAGTCATTACGCTTGTAATAACTGAAAGCCCGCGGCCAGCGGACGATCGCCTTGATGGAAAGCGGCCTGCCCCATTTCCCCTCAAGGATCTGCCTCTTGAAGGCAAGCATCGCCGGTGAAAACGACCATTGAAAACCGATCAGCACTTTTTGCCCGGGATGCGCGGCGGCGGCCGCGAGCATCCGCTGCGCCTGCCCTGCGTCGGCACAAAGCGGCTTTTCGCACAGCACATGCAGCGAATGGTCCAACGCCGCTTCGAGTTGTTCGCAGTGAAACTGTATGGGTGAGGAGATGACCGCCGCGTCCGCAGTAAGGCCCGCCGCGAAGAAGTCTTCGATGGTGTCGAATACAGGCACATCCTCGAGCGAATCGAGCGAAGACGCATTTTTCGCGAAGGGATCCGCCACGCCGGCGATTTCAAATTCGTCTTCCATGTTCTGCGCCGTCATCACATAACCGGCGCCGTATCCGCCGATGCCGACGAGGAGCAGTTTCAGTTTATCGGACATGATTAACGCCCCCTTTCAGAATGTTTTTGACGTAACCGAGATTGTGTATGGTATTGTGCAGCAGCGGAAAGCAGTGCGTTTCGATGCTCAGGTCGACGCTCGGCATATCGCGCCGAATATCCGCAAGTTGCTTTGCCCAGTCGATGATACCGCCGCCCAAAGCCGTCCACGGGACGCGGCTGTTCGGCCCCTGCGTGTCTTTGATGTGAACGTTGGCGATGATGCCTTTCAGCGGTTCGTACACATCGCGGTAGTCCGTGCAGCCGGAACGGTAGCAGTTGCCTGGGTCCCAGTTAAGCATTAGGCCGCTGCCCTCTAAGTCGCGGTGGAAACGCAGGATATTTTCCGGCGTGTCGTTATAGCAGCCGTGCTCGTTCTCGGCGGCCAGGATGAAACCCCTCTTTTGCGCAAGCTGAGCCGCCCGTGCAAGCGCATCGACGGCCCTTTTATAGTTGTCGGGCGTATCACCCGCGGAACGTTCGCCGGCAAAAGTGATAATTTTCTTGGTTTCGAACTCTTCCGCGAAGTCGAAGGCCTTTTCCAGCAGAGCAAACTGGCGTTCCAGCGTTTCCGCGTTCAACTTGCATTTGAACGTGCCCGGAGATATGGCCGTCACCGTGAAGGCGTATTCGTCGACCAAATCGTGCAGCAGTTCGCGCTCATCCTCCGGTAAATCCGGCACCCTGCCGGAGGCGGTGTTCCTGATTTCGATTCTGTCAACGCCGAGCGCGGCGGCAGCTCCGAGCGCGAAGGAAAGATTTGGCGAGATTTCGTCAGTGACAATGCCGATGTTCATAGCGTTCCTCCTCAATGATGTCTGACATCGCAATAAACTGCTTCGCCCGCCCTGAGTTTCATGGCGCAGCGGCCGCAGGTGGTGCAAAGCCGGTTGCGGGCGACCGTTTCGCCCCTTAGGACTAAGCGCGGGAAATCCGGGCATGCCAGACTTTGCCTGCCGAGCCCGGCAAACGTGCAGTTCCCTGCCGATATCTGGGCGGCGGCGGCTTGCGGCATATATTCGCGCAGATAGGAAAACGAAGTCCCCGCAACCGGCAGCGATGGAAAACGCCTGCTGATTTCGGCCGCGAGGCCAAACATGCGCGCGACGCCGGCCAGCGGTTCCTCGGTTTTATCCGCGTCGTTTGGACGGTTGACATAAGCGTTGTAGTACGGCGAGCCCGCCGTGACATTGAGCAGACAAAGCCCGTTTTGATTCATCAGTTCAACCAGTTGAAACGCTTCGTCAAGGCAGGGACGCATGTAATCCCCGTCAGCGGGGCAGCAGAAGCCTCCGGGCAGCGCGTCATAAATATTCAGTCTCGACGCGATAAGAAATCCGCGGGGCGCGGACGCTCTTGCGGCCTTCATGCAATCAAGCAGCAACCGCGAACGGTTCTCAAAAGAGCCCCCGTATTTGCCGGGGCGCTCAAAGGCCGAGAGGAGTTCGCTGAGCAGATAACGGTGGCAGCATTTGATATCCGCCGCGTCAAAGCCGCAGGCTGCCGCCAGAACGGCGCTGCGGGCGAAGCGTTCGGGCATGGTATCGAGATAAGCGTCTGTTACTGGCTCGAGATTCGGGTCGACAGCATGAACCGCGTCAAGGTCCGGCCTGTGATACGCTATCAACGGCCGAGGCACGCCTTCCGGTTTCGAAAAACGGCCGGAATGCGTCAGCTGCGCGACAATGAAAGGTTCAAAGCCGTTGGTTTCTTTGGCCGTTTGTCTGATCATATCAACCAGCCGTGAAAAGGCAGCGGCGTTGTTTTCTGTGAGCATCAGTTGAGCCGGGCTTGACCGGCCTTCCTGAGCCACGGCAATCGCCTCGAGCCAGATAACGCCCGAACCGCCTCGAGCGAAATCCAGGCAGCGGCGAGTCGTTTTTTCGGAGGGTGAACCGTCCGGCAGCGCGTCGCAGCCCTCCATGGGGTGAACGCAGAAACGGTTGTTGACGGTTTTTCCGCCGATATCGAGGGATTGGGCGAGCACGGAGATATCATCCGAAAACGGGATATCATATCCCCTTTCTATGCAATATGACCGCAGCAGTTCGAGCGATTTAAAATGAAACGGCATGTTCCACTCCCGTAAGGTTCTTGGGGTATTATACTATCCCACGGCCGGAAATTGAACACCCGAGAGCGTGTTTCGGCTTGTTTTTTTATAAACCGATTGAATTGAAGTCCTGCGATATAGTATATTTAAATGCAAAGTTTTCGATAGCGAAAAGAACGGAGATGCTTGTATGACCGGACCAAAAACGGCCATCGTTACCGGAGCCTCCCGCGGCATCGGGCATGCCGTGGCGCTCGCTTTGGCCGCGAACGGTTACCACATCGCGACCATCGGCAGATCGCCTGAACCGGACACGCTCGACGCGATGCGGCATATAACCGATAAGGGCGTTAAAACCGCCTATGTCGAAGGCAGCATTGCCGATGCCTGCGCAAGGGAAGCGCTCTTGCAAAAAGCTTGCGATCTCGGGCGCGTCGAAGTGTTGGTCAACAACGCTTCCATGGCGCCCCGCGAACGCCGCGACCTGCTTGACGTGAGCGAAATGAGTTTCGACGAGGTGCTCGCGGCGAACCTGAAGGGCTCCTTCTTCCTGACGCAGGCCGTCGCCAACGAGATGGTTAAACATCTCAACAGGGAGGGTTATCGTCCGCTTATTGTCAATATATCTTCCATATCCGCCGAAACCGTATCCGTCAACCGCGCCGAATATTGTATCGCGAAGGCGGGTCTGAGCATGTCGACGCAATTGTTTGCGGTCCGGCTGGCGGAATACGGCATCGCCGTGCATGAAATCCGGCCCGGCATTATTGAAACGGATATGATTGCGCCGGTCAGGGAAAAATACCGTTCGATGATGGAAAAAGGCCTGGCGCCCATCAAGAGGCTTGGTCTTCCCGAGGATGTCGCCGCCGCGGTGATGCTGCTGGTCGGCGGCGGGCTTGCTTATACGACCGGACAGGTGCTCTATGTGGACGGCGGAATGAATATCAAACGGCTTTAATCGATACTTCATCGGGGGAAAAGATGAGCGAAACGGTCCAAATCGGTCAATGCAGCATCGCCGTGCATTATTACGACACCATCGTCGCCGGCAGCGGAGCTGCGGGTTTCGCCGCGTCGTATGAACTCATTGAGGCAGGCAAGCAATCGTTTTGCATGGTTACAGAAGGCATCGCGATGGGTACCTCGCGCAACACCGGCTCGGACAAGCAGACTTATTACAAACTTTCGCTTGCCGGCAGCGAGATGGATTCCGTCCGTAAAATGGCCGCGGATTTGTATGCCGACGGCTGCGTCAACGGCGACACGGCCTTGTATCAAGCCGCCTTGTCGGCGAAAGCCTTTTACCGCCTCGTCAGCCTGGGCGTACCCTTCCCCTGCGGCGAATACGGGGAATATGTCGGCTACCGCACCGACCACGACCGGACACAGCGCGCCGTCACCGCCGGGCCGCTGACATCAAGATATATGGTCGAAGCCCTTGAGAAATACGCGCTCGGCAAAGGGCTGACCGTCTACGGGAACCATCTGATTACAGATATCCTGCAGCAAGACGGAACCGTTATGGGTTTGATCGCATTGGACAAATCCAAACTCAACGATATCAACAACGCTTTTTGCGTTTTTTTATGCGGCAGCCTCATCCTCGCCACAGGAGGGCCGGCCGGCCTTTACCGGGACAGCGTCTACCCCGCTTCACAAAACGGGGCTACGGGAGCGGCTTTCCGCGCCGGCGCGCAAGGCGCCAACCTCACCGACTGGCAATACGGCATCGCGTCGAAGGGCTTTCGCTGGAATCTTTCGGGCAGTTACCAGCAAGTACTGCCACGTTACTATAGCGTCGGTCCCGACGGCTCCGAGCACGAATTCCTCTCCGAAAGCATGAGCGACAGCGAATTGCTCGCGATGACGTTCCTGAAAGGTTACGAATGGCCTTTCGACGCGAAAAAGGCGGCCGACGGTTCATCGCGCATCGATTTGGCCGTTTACCGGGAAACAAAAGCAGGCCGGCGTGTTTACCTCGATTTCACCCGAAACCCCTGCGCAGACCGGTTCGGCCCCTCGCTTATGAGCTGCGAATGCGCCGATTACTTGAACCGGCGCGGCGCTTTTGCGCCGACACCTGCCGAAAGGCTGGAAAAGCTCAACCGCAAGGCATTAGTCCACTTTCAAAACAACGGCATCGACCTCAAACGCCAACCTGTAGAAATCTGCGTCGCGGCGCAGCATAACAACGGAGGCCTCTGTGTCGACGCGCATTGCCGGACCAACATCACCGGCCTCTACGCCATCGGAGAAGCCGCCGCCACCTTCGGTATTTACCGGCCGGGCGGCACGGCGCTCAACGCCACCCAAACCGACGCGATGAGAGCCGTCGCCGATATCGCGACGCTTGGCGCTGCCCCGCCGGAATACGACGGCGAACTACGCAGGATAACCGGAGATTATCTCAATTCTTATCTGAGTTTTTTAGGCGACAGCGATGAAGCCGCGGCTTTCCGCGAACGCATAGCAGGCAGAATGAGCGACAACGCGGCGTTTGTGCGCGAACGCGGCAAACTTGCGGGAGCATTCTACGATTGTCTGGAGGACACCCGCCGGCTTGACGGCCTCAATCGCGTCTCCCGCCCCGAGTATCTCCCCGAAGCACTCATCAACCGCGACCTGCTGACGGCGCAAAGTGTCTATATCGGCGCAATGCTTGATTACTGCGACGCGGGCGGGTGTTCGCGAGGTTCTTTTTTGGTGATGGCCGACGACGGAGATATAAAAAACGGAGAGACTTTCAGCAGTTGCATCCAAACCGCGCTGCTCACCGAGCAAGGGCTCCGCTTTGCCATGGCCCCCGTGCGTCCGCTGCCCGAAACCGAAGAAACCGTCGAGGAACTGCTCAACGCCGCGCAAATCGGCTTATAAAGGATTAACAAGACCAACGCAAAGGAGAATCCCGATGAAAAAGCCACTGAAAACCATATTATGCCTGACAATGGCGCTGACGATGCTTTTGCCGCCCTCAGGTTCAGGTTTTGCCGCACGACCCGAACAGCAAAACGCACAGACGGTCCGTATCGCCGTCATATCGGACCCTCATATCCTGCCGCAGAGTTTAATCAACCCGAACTCGCAGGATTTCAAAAATATCGCGCATCTGAACACCAAAATGACGGGCGAATCCGAAGCTATAATCAAAGTAGCCCTCGCGACGATACAGGCAAGAAAAGCCGCAGGCTCTTTCGACGCTGATTACCTCATCATCCCCGGCGACTTGACCTATAACGGCGAAAAGCCCGGACACATCCGCATGAAGGAAATGCTGAGCGCCTTTGAAGCAGCAACGGGTGTCGAAGTGTTCGTTATCAACGGCAACCACGATATCAACAACCCCGGCGCCGCCCATTTTCTGTCCCCCTCCGGCAAACGTGTCACGGCGCGGCAGGACCCCGACCTGTTGTTCACAACGCCGGAGTTTTTCAAAAGCAATTACGCCGACTTCGGCTATGCACAGGCAGACAGCTTTTATATCAACCCTTCCGGGAAAGCCGGCACCATGTCGTACGCCGTCACACTCAAAGGCGGGTACCGCCTTATCGCGCTGGATTCGTGCGTTTTTTCGGCCGACGCGACGCCGAACGGCGAGGACGACAACGACAGTACCATGGCTTTGCATGAGGGGCTTGTCGACTGGGCGCTTGAGGAGTGCCGCAAGGCCCGTGAAAACGGTCTGACGGTTATCGGCATGGCGCATGGCAGTCTGGTGGAACATTTCGATTTTGAACCGCTGGTCTCCGACAACTCCATGATTGAGCAGTATGAAGTTCTTTCCTGCCGCTTAGCCGACGCGGGCATGCACTTTATTTTTACGGGCCATGTCCATTCGACGGATACGGCTTCCGCCGTCTCGGCAAGAGGCGAAACAATTAATGATTTGGAAACAGGCGGGCTGACCACCTATCCCAACACATACCGCGAGGTCACGTTCACGACTCATGACGGCGCTGTTGCCTGCCATGCCGGAAACGTCGATTGCGACGCCGCAAGCCCTGTCGACGTCAGCGCGATGGCCAACGGATACGGTGTCATCCAAAAGCCGTTCAGTGAAAATTACGGCAAGCCGATGTTGTTTGCCGGCGATATCGAAAACGGCGTCCCTTACAATACTTCCGCGTTTATTTACGATATCGTCAAAGGCCGCGTTCCTTCCGCTATCCGAAATGCGCTGCCCAACGGAATCTCTGGTCTGCTCGAAAAATCCGTTGACCGTTGGACCGGTGACTTGCCGGCTCAGTACCCGGAACTTGCCGCGGCGCTCAAGGGTTTCGGCATGACGCCGTGTATGTTCACCGACTTCCTGAAAGCCCTGATTTCCCAAATCGACGAGCAGTTCATAACCAACGCCGATTCGCTGGACCCCGTTATCGGAGCCGCCATTGAGCGGCTGTCTCATTTTGAATTCGTCGAGGGAGACCCGGAAACGTCTTTCGGCGACCTTGTCATGCTGGGCTTGACCGAGAACCTGCGCGGCAACGAAGACCCGGCCGCTTATCCGCAAGTCGGCCGCTGCGCCGCTTCGCTGAGAACGCAGGCGACAGCCGACCGTTTTGTGGAAGAAATCATCGACCTGCTGCTCAACGACGTTATCTTCGATTATATGCTCTACCGCATCGATTTGATTGATTTGACCGGCACGCTGCCGTCTTCAACAATCGGCAAACTGCGCACGGCCGGAGACGGCGTCACGGCCGGCTCCGCGCTCGACGCGATACTCGACACGGCTGCCGCCGCTATGAACCGTACCTGGGTTTTCGCGGTCGGCGACGGGCGTGACCTTGCCAAGGCATTTGTCTATGCCGCAGGCGCCGCTTATATCGGCCCGGAAGGCAGGCGGAAGATTACTTGCGCGCTGGCAGACATTGTCGACTCTTTCACACAGGACAGCAACCCCTCCTTCAAAGGCGATTTTGACACGGTTTACCTCTACAACGGCAAAACAACTGTCAAACCCACGGCCGAAAACTACCGTCTGCCCAACGGACTTGCCGCCTCTTATGACAATAAGCTGAAAACGCTGACCTTCCGGTGGAACACCATGCCGGGCATTGAAGGCACCGACCTTGTTGCCCAAGAAGGCGAAGCGCCGCCAGTCATCGATACGCAAATCAAAAATACTGCTGTCTCTGTCCCTATGATCGACCTCGGTTTCTATACCATGGCAAAACCGCGCAGCGTCGTTGAACACACGCTGGTGGCGGGTCCGGTCGAAAAGGGCAAACTCTATGTCCTGCGCGCAGGAGACGCTTCCATGGGGCTGATGAGCGACGCGTTTACCCTGACTGTGCGGTCGGATAACAGCGTCCAGATCGGCCAGCCGGATAAACCCGAATACTCCTTCCGGCAATTCTTTGCAGGCATCAACGCGTTTTTCGTACGGTTCATCGCGTTCTTCAAGACCTTTTGGTTCCTGTTTTAATCTGATTCAGATAAAAACAACCGGGCAGCCGCAAACTGCCCGGTTGTTTTTTGTTGCCCGCGTTAAACAAAACGCGCTATTTCGTCGACCGGCCGCCTCTTCTTCTCCCTGAGACTGCTGTCGGCCGCGTAGCCGACGGCGATGAGCAGGCGTACCCGTTTCGATTCGGGGATATCGAAATCCTTTTTTAACTGCGCTTCGTTAAACCAGCCGATGATGCACGTCGAAAGCCCCAGCTGCGTCGCCTCCAGGCAGAAATGCGCTACCGCAAGGCCGATATCCGTCTGCGCGTACTGCTGGTCTTTGAGCGCGCCGCCGAATTTTGAAGAAATGTTCGTCTTCTCTTCCACGACCATAGCGATAGCCGGCGCTTTGCCGATGAAACGGTTCATGCCGAGTTCCTGCGCCGCTTTGGCCGCCTGCCCCACTTTTTCCGGCGTGAGGGCAAGAATCATGGTCCACGGCTGGGAATTGCAGGCGGAAGGCGCAAGCCTCGCCGCCTCGAGGCAAAGGTTCAGTTTGTTCTTATCGACGGGAGTGTCTGCATAATTGCGGCAGCTCTCCCTTTTCGCCGCAAGTTCAAGGAAATCCATTGTTTCTTCTCCGCCAAACAAAGAATGGTCAATACCGAAGCGAACGCCCCGGCACCAATGTATTCTATTTCTATTCTATCAGGAACGCGGTCCGGGAACCGATGATAAAAGGCAACTGGACATCGTTGGCGTACATCGTCAGGTTGGCGGGAATATAACTGATGGTGTTGCCTATAATGCTGCCGTGCCAGGTCGTATTGCCGCCGCCAACCGATACATTGCCAAGGGGCGCGTACACGATGCCGTAACCGTGCGTGCTGCCGACGTTGAGGGTGATGTTGCCGTTGGAGGAATACAGCGTCAAAGGCTTTTTATCCGTCAGTTTATCCGAACCGCCGGCAAAATTGATGCTGCCGCCGGCAAAAATACTGCCCGCGCCTTTGAAGTTCTTCTCCACATAGATACTGCCGGTGACATAAAGCACACTGGTATCCGACATCAGGATACAGGTATTGCCGTTCTCGCCCTGAATGTTCGCGCCGTATACATAAAGGTTGCCTTCGACATAGAGGCTGCCGGTGAGTTTCATCCCTTTTTTCAGCACCAGGTTGCCGCCGCCGTAAATCCTGGTCCTGCCGGTGAAGTACATGCAGTTGTCAGCCGCGACAAGGTTGACTGCGGGCAGCCAATAAGACTGGTCGAAAACGGTGGGCACCATCTGATTGATAACCTCGGTAAAACTGACCATCGGAACAAAGGGGGCGCCCGATATCAGGGCGCCGACAACAACACCGCTGTTGGCGTAGGCGGTGCCGACCGCTTCCGCGGCGCCTTCGATATAACCGTTGCGGTAACTGGTGGTAAAGTTGTAGTTGGAGTGGACGCTGCCGTAAATGTGAAAGTTCGTCTTCATCTCCAGCGTACCGGTGGGGCTGCCGGAGAAGAGCAGGTAGTCGAAGGCGCCTTTCGCGGCCCGGATGCCGGTCGTCGCTTTGGCGTTGCAGCTGTAGTTAAGCGTATTGATACCGAAAACATTGGCGAAGTAGGAACGCTTCTGCTGGGCGTATCCGACACGAATAATCGAATTGCCGCGCGAACCGAGGGTAAAGGTGATCTGTGCGTTCGCAGGATTGACTCCGTTGAGCTGCAGGTAATTGCGGGCCGCCGCAGAAGCACCTTCCTGGTCAGGCAGCAGATACGCGCCGGCGAGCGCCGCGGCATCTACAGCTGATTGCAGTTCGGTCCTTTTATAATAGGCAATACCGAGGTCCGTAACCAAAGCCGCGACGGAAAGGAAAACGACCATCAACAGCGCGACCACAATTGCCGAGACGCCGTCTTCGGCGCGGAAAAAGCGTTTAATCCCTTTCATAGCATCGCTTCCTTTCGCAAGGACAGATAAAACGTTTACTCGAGTTTCATCTCGTCGAGGCATTTTTTCGCCTCGGTAAACTGTGCGGAAAATTCCCTGAGCGCTTCGCCAGAGCGTTCGATGTGGTATTTATGCATTTTCAATAACTGGGCGACACGCAGTTTTTCCTGCGTGAAGTCAGCCTCCAACTGTTTTTCCCTGGCGGCGAACTCATAAGCCTGCTTTTTGTTGAGTTCGCGCAGTTCGGCAATTTCCTCTTCATTTTTCAGCGCGTGCTGGCGCTCGATATCCGCCGTTGCCTCCAGTTCGCCGACAAGGCTTTTCATTTGCTGGTTTTCGGTAATCAAGGTTTTGCATGCCTCGAGTTTGGTATACATCGAACGCAGTTGTTCGGTCATCTTTTCGTTCTGGCGTTCGAGTTCGGCGGTACTCTCGATCTTTTCGAGCGCTTGGGTAAGTTGTCCCGCGGTTAGCGCCAATTTTTCTTTCACCTGTGAGAGTTCTTGAGCAAGATTGTCCCTCTCGCGCGACACAAGGGCATAGGCAGATTTGAACTCCTCGCTTTTTTCATCGATTACCCTTTGCGCGTTGGCCAGCGCAGCGTGCAGATTTTCGATGTATTCGTCGACTTCCGCAGGTTTGTAGCCGCGCGCGGACTTTTTGAAAGTCACGCCCGAAGCCGCTGCGCCTTTATTTCCTTTTGTCTTACGGCTTTTTTTGTCCTCAGGTTGGGCGGGCGGCATTTCCTGCAACGGGTAATCCTGAAGCGCCGGTTGAAAACCCTGCTGCTGCGCCGGATAGGCCTCCGCATAAGGGATCACACCTGCATCCTGCGGGGACAGTTCGGCGGTTTCGGGTTGTGTTTTATCTTTGTTCTTTTTCATTGTTCCGGGACTCCAATCCTATTGATGATGCCTTATCGAGAAAGTCGAGCCGGTCGCCACGCATCAAGCCGAGCGCTTCCGCTGTGCCGGCATTCAATTCGAGTACTTTTGCGGCCTTCGATACGTTTTTGCCTGCCCGCCACGGCTTCATTTCTTTCTCAATTATTAATATTACATTATTCTCGTCCAAAAATACAGCGTCAATCGCAAATTTCATGGAGAAGGTATGGATTTGGCTGCACGGGACCAATAGCAAACCGCAGCCGTCTGCCAGACGATTGCGGAACATCAAGCCGAGAAACCTGCGAAAAAAGCTGTCGGCCACTTCGACGGATGCCGCGACCTCTACATCATCTTTCAAAACTCGAACGCATTTCACAGGACCCGCACTGCCTCCGATTATTTTTTAAAGAACGTTTCAATCATGGTGTTGACCGTCGGTCCCATGAGAATAATTAAAACCACCGGGAAGACCAGCCCGACCATCGGGATCATCATTTTAATGGGTGCTTTCATTCCCTTTTCCTGCGCAATCTGTTTGCGCGTCTGGCGAAGCTGGACAGATTGGATGCGCATGACGTTGATGATAGGGATACCGAGCTGCTCGGCCTGGACCAGCGCGGCGGTAAAAGTTTTCAACTCCTGAATATCGGTGTTGTCGGATAGATCCTGCAGGGCCTCCCTGCGCTGTTTGCCCATTTGCATCTCGCGGTGAATAATCATCAGTTCATCAATGAAGGGACCTTTCATCTTTTCTGCAACTTTGACCAGCGACATATCGAAGCTCAACCCCGCCTCGATGCAGACGCCCAGCAGGTCGAGGGCGTTGGGCAGCTGGTCCCTGATTTTTTGCTGGTGCGATTTGACGCGCATGCGCAGGAACATCGTCGGCGCGATAAAGCCGGCAATCATTCCGACCAGGATAATCAGCAGTTTGAATTCCGCCCGCACGCCGCTGATGAATGCAAGGATTGCAAATAAAATCAACGCAGCAAAAACGGCCGCAAGTTTGATGATTGTGAATTCCTGGGGGTCAATGAAAATACCCGCAAGACGCAGTTGGCGCTCGAGGGTCTTGTTGACCGGCTTTTTCTGGACAGCGTCCGACTTGTTTTTGGACAGAGTCTGTGTAACAAATTTGCCGACCTTCGCCGACGCTTTGCTTAATGCCCTTTTCAGGAAAGAAACCTCGAGTTCGCTGAACAGCGGATTCTTCTTCAGATCCTCGATATAGTCGATTCTTTTTTGCTTAAAATCGGACTTGCGGCCGAAATAACCGAAAATCAGCGTCGCGGCCATAAAGCCGAACAGCGTATAGGCGATGACCATAAATTCCATATCGACAACATCCTCCCCTGCCGGTATCAGTACTTGACGCTGATGATTTTTTTAATCAGCGAAAACCCGACAAACTCCAAAATAACGGCAGTGATAATCATGATGTTCCCCATTCTTTCCTTGAAAAAGAATTCCATATAAGAGGGGTTGACAATAAACAGAAACGCGCCAAGGACAATGGGCAGGCCTCCGATGACCATCCCCGTGATTCTGCCCTGCGCGGTCATTGTCCGGATATCGGACTTAATCTTTATACGGTCTTTGATGGTTTGTGATATGGTCCCGAGTATTTCGGAAAGGTTGCCGCCCGTCTGCCGTTGGACATTGATGGCGGACACCACCAAAAAGAGATCGGCGCTTTGAATCCTGTCGGCCATGCTGTCGAGCGCGCGCTCGAGGCTGTTGCCGTAACGCACCTCGTTGAGCAGCCGCGTAAACTCCCTGTTGATTGGATCCTGCATTTCACGCGCAATGGATTCAAAGCCCTGCTGGAGGGAAAGGCCGGAGCGCAGGCAGTTGCAGACGATGACCAGCGCGTCGCTGAGTTGGGATTCAAAAGCGATAAGGCGCTTCTTTTTTTTCTGACGGATGATGAGCAAAGGAACGACCGCGCCGACCACCGCGAGGGTAATCGACGGCATGGCATTCTTGAGAAAAAGCGCGGAAAGCCCGGAAGGGATAAAAACCACAATCAGCCACACAACCAGAAATTCTTCGGCCCGCATCATGATATTGGCAAGCAGCAGTTCATCCTGTACAATGTCGAGCAACTTTTTATTGTGAAGAATGGAAAAACTCTTTTTTTGCCGTTTGACCTTCTTTTTCTCTTCGCCGGCTTCGACGATAACCGAAACCTCTTCGGGCTGGATAAGGCGGATACGCTCCTTCATCCTGCGCCGGTTCGCTGTTGCTACGGCATAGCCGGCCACAATGCCAAAAAAGCACAGCAAGCCAACGCTGATGGTCAGCAGAATAACGCTAATCCTTAAACCAGTCATAGTTCACCAGTACTCCATTGTTCTTAATTTTTTCCAGACAATACGGCAACACGCCCGTGGGTTTGAAACGACCCCTGAACTTGCCTTCCTCAATTTGGCCTGTATGCTCGTAAACAAAGATATCCTGCATGCTGACTACATCGTTTTCCATCCCGACGATTTCTGTTATCGAGGTGACCTTCCTGGTACCGTCGCGGAAACGGCTTTGGTGGATGACTAAATCAATGGCGGATGAAACCTGGTCGCGGATCGCTTTCAGCGGCAGTTCCATGCCCGACATCATGACCATCGTTTCGATTCTGGAAATCGTGTCGCGCGGCGAGTTGGAGTGGGTAGTCGTCAGCGAACCGTCATGGCCAGTGTTCATAGCCTGGAGCATATCGAGAGTTTCATCCGAACGCACCTCGCCGACGATGATACGGTCGGGCCGCATACGAAGGGCGTTTCGCACAAGGGCGCGGATATTGATGGTCCCCTTGCCTTCGAGGTTGGCCGGTCTGCTTTCGAGCGTGATGACGTGTTCCTGCTTGAGCTGAATCTCGGCGGCGTCTTCGATGGTGATAATGCGTTCATCGGCGGGAATAAAGGAAGAGAGAACATTGAGCAGCGTCGTTTTGCCGCTGCCGGTGCCGCCCGATACGATGATGTTGAGTTTGCCCTTGATGCACGCTTCGAGAAACGCCATCATTTTGGGCGACAAGGAACCGAAATCAATCAGATTCTTGGCCGTGAGGGGCTTTTTGCCAAATTTTCGTATCGTAATGACGGGGCCGATAAGCGAAATCGGCGGTATGACGGCGTTGACACGCGAACCGTCGGGCAGGCGTGCGTCCACCATGGGGCTCGTCTCGTCGACATGCCTGCCGATTTGCGATACGATTCGGTCGATGATATTGATGACATGAGCGTCATCCCGGAATTTGAGGTTCGTCAGCTCGATTTTACCCGCGCGTTCGACATAGATTTTGTCCGGGCCGTTGACCATAATCTCGGAATACTCGTCGCTTTCGATGAGTTCCTCCAACGGTCCGAAACCCATGACGTCGTTCATGAGGTCTTGGGCAACTTTCGCTCTGTCGACGCGCGGGATGTTGTTGCTCTCGTCATTGACCGCCTCGTCGATGAGTTTGCGCATGGACTCCCGGTCGATGGTTTCCTTGCCTTGTTTGTTAATGAGGTTAATAATATCGGCGTGCATTTTGCGTTTGATGCCGATATAAGGATCGCCGGCTCCCTCAAACATATCGTCTTCAGAGGCCCCTTGCGGACCCCGGCGCACATCCATTTTGTCAAGAAGGCTCATATTGTTTAACTCCGTCGCATGATTCAGCGTGCTTGCTTATCGATTTTATTGACAATCGCCATAATATCCCTGGCCATCGCCGTGCGGGATGCGGATATCACAATCGGCCTGCCTTTGTTGAGGCTGACGTTTGCGGTCTTGTCGTCCGTTCCGACAACGCCGAACACAGGCATGCCGAACATACGCTCAAAGTCTTTATATCTTATCAAGCCGTTGATATTTTTATTGATGATGATGCGCACCTTTTCTTTGTGCTGCAGCTGGTCAAGAATGGTCATACAGACTTTGGCGTTTTTCAGCGATAGGATATCGGAGTTGTAGACCAGATAAATCTCGTCGCAATTTTCCACCGCGGCAATGGATACATCGTTAAATGAAGGCGGCAGGTCCACAATAATATATTCAAAATACGGCCGCATGACATCGATGATTGTCTCAACATGCCTTCCCTCGACAAGTTCGGCAAATTCAGCGCTTTTAGGCGCGCACAAAACGGTGATGCCGGAGCTGTGGATCATGGAAAAAGAGCGGATGCTTTCAATGTTGATACCGCCTCTCTCTTGAACCAGTTCGATAATGGTGTCCTTCGGCTCGAGTTCCAGCATCATATTGACGTCGCCGAACTGCAGGTCAAGGTCGATGAGCGCGACTCTTTTGCCCTTTTTTGCCAGGCCGACTGCCGTGTTGACGGCCATTGTAGTCTTGCCCGTGCCGCCTTTGCCCCCGAAAAAGCCGATGGTGCGCGAGCGCGTGCGTTTGCCGCTGGCGTTATCAAGCTGGCGCTGTTTCTCGGTAGCGGAGGCGCGCCTGACGGCTTCGCAAAATTCGGATGGCTGCGTATCGAGCGGCATGGACTGCCTGACACCGGCCTGCGCCGCCATGTTGACCGTATCGACGCTTAAAGAGTCTGTCAGCAGGAGGATGGCGGTGGTTTTTACCGTCAGAAACAGATTGCGGATGAATGCGAAACGCTGCTCGCCGATTTCGCCTTTGATAGCACACACGACGACGTCAGGAGCGAGGCTTTCAATCTTCAGCATACCGGCGCTGCCAAAATCAGAATAGCCGGCGATGACAATGTCTTCGTCGGTCGCCATATTTTTCACATGGATTCTGAGGTCCATGTCGTCGGTCAGGACGACCAGGTTGAGTTTATCCATGGTTCACCTCTATATTTCTTGTTGCCGCATGATTAAGGCGTTGCCGCAGTCGTGGTTTCAGGCGCCGTCGTTGTCTCACCGGGCTGCTGCGCGGCGGCTGTAACCGGTTTCAGCAACAGCCGCACCATGCCCGTACTTTGGTATAACGCCATCTGCCGGCACTGCTCAAGCGTCAAAACAAGCGTCACATTCGAGTATTCCAAAATCGGGGTCCCGGCGCTTTCGGCCGAATAATTTTCCGAAAAGCCGCTGGTACGAATCACAAATATATTTTGAAAGACAATATCCGCCGTCGTCTTGCCGTCGGGCGATGTTTTCAGATACATCACGTCGACATAGTCCCCTTCGCTGATATATCCCGCCACGCCGGTCTGCACGTCAACGCTGAGTGTGTAGGCGTATTCGCCTTCTTTCAACTGGTTGGACAGCGCTGCGTTATTGTCTTTACGGCCGGGCTGAACGAACCGCAGCGGCACCAGCTGTTCGCCGAGCATGATATCCTGTCTCGCGACTTTGCCTACTACATCGGTCGGATTGGAATAAGCCCCGGGCGTGACAGAAAGTGTGGGCAACTGCTTCAGTTCCACCATATCAGCGGTAACAATGGTGTTTTTAGGGATGTTGACTTTAGCCACCACAATGGGCGAATTCGGGGTATCTTTAATGGTCGAGTTCTTTTGAAGCTGCGAGGCGAACAGATAGGTGGCGATACCCGTAATAATCGCCACAACAGTCGCAATGAGGTATACTTTTTTCATCATTCAACAACCTTCCGTTTATGATTGCTGCCCGGTACCAACGGGCTCTAACCCGTCTCGTACGGGGCGCATTCGCATTTCATCGTGACTTTCGAACTGAGCGTGCGCTGCTGGTTTGTTGAAAAAATACCGAGCACCGGCGTCAGCACTTTAATTCTTGTTGTTATTTTGACGGTCACATAGCCCCTGACCGGTGTGTTTGTGTCGGAGAATGTCACCGTGACGGTCATATTTTGTTTGATGGTGTCGGGCGCGACGGCGTTGGCTTTCGCCGTAATCAGAGCCGGGCCGGTCGTCGTACTCGCGTTGACCACAGCGAAGCGGGCGCTTTCCCTGGCCGTATTGCTCACCGCAAGCTGGTTAAAAAGCAGCCAGCCGAAGTCGATAATTCCACACACGACAATCAGCAGAATCGGCAGAATCAGCGCAAATTCAAGGGCGGATTGACCGTCTTCCCTTTTTCTTAATCCCCGCATTTTATCACCGCCTCTGATGGCACACTCGTTTAAACATATTATACTTGATAAAATTATAAAAATATATAAAAAATATATGAATTTTCCTGATGATTTCGGTGAACTTACACAGTGTTATAAAGACAACAAAGAGCAGGCGATTCGCTCCTGCTCTTTGTTGATTCATTTTTGCAAGAGAACGAATTCTCTCCTTTGAACCGGAACCGGGAGCCGGCATCTGCCGGCATCACTGAACAGATGCCGCTCCCCTATTTCTTAGCCGTTACCCGGACGCCCTGTACGGCGGACGGATAATTTGCCGGTAAGACGACTCAGGTGGCTGCTGCCGCAGTGGTCAGGTTGTCAGCCGCGCTCTGGAACATATCCCTGATTCTGGGGCCGAGAACAAGAAGCGCCACGACGACGACGACCGCGATAAGGCCGATGAGCAGACCGT
>JAKJCA010000078.1 GCA_022706685.1 Bacillota bacterium | reverse complement strand
GGGGGTCAACCGCCGGCGGGTGTTCAGCGCGCCTGTGCCGGCTCGAACAGGGAATATTCGCGGACCGTGCCGTAATCAAGGCCGGTACAAAGCGTGACGGTGAGTTTCGTGCTGTTGTAAACCGCGCTCCAAAGCGTGTCGCAGACGTAGCCGTTCGGGTCGGCCCGGCCGTCCATGCTGACGCGGCCGAGCAGCCGCATGGCGCCGTCCGCCGTCAGCACGCCGCTGCTGGCGTTGAGCGTCCGGAGGACTTCGCCGCACCTTTCCTGCCCGAACCCTTTGGGGTCGTCGACACTTTTTTCGATATAATAGTTTGCCGCGGTCTGGCAGCCCGCCGCCTTGCCTGCCTGCTCCGGATGATGAAGAACGATTTTGCCGCCGACATATTCGAGGACGACCGAGGCGCCCGACGTGTCGGTGATTTGGTAATGGTAGCCGCACCCCGCCGAATCGTGCATGTCATAGCCGCGGAACAGGGCGACCGCTTCTTCCACATTCGCCGCTTTGTCCAATACCAGGCGTATCATGGCGGTGGTCGTCAGGCCGGTTTTGCCGGTGTTTTGATGGGTCGGGCCGTTTTCAAGCTCGAGTACCCCGATACACAGACCTTTTTCGTTCATGCCGTCGGCCGGTATGAACGGGGCGGCCAGCGTCATGACACGGTCAAACGGGCCGTCGGGCATATAGTCAAACGAATAACCGGCAAACTCGAGGTTGACCATCGAAACGCTTGCGTATCCGTCCGGGGGATCGGTCCGCACAAGCATGCAGGGGGCCGGCATATAGTCGAAGTTCCTGCCGAACAGAAAGCCGCCGTCCGGGGTCCGCGCGTTGAACGTGGTGCAGGCGTAATCCCCGATATCCACCTTGACACGCACGACGCCGCGCAGCAGGTTCGCCGCGATAAAATCGACCAGTTCCTGGTCGGACGTAACGCCTGTCTGCAGCAGTTTGTCCAGGTTGTAGTCGTAAGTGCAATTCATCGTGTATAGTCCGCCGCCTTCGTTTTTGACCGAAGCCGCCGTGGCAATCTCCCTGCGGAACACGACGGCCGCCCCGGCCGCGAGCAATACGGCCAGCGCGGCAAAAACCGATACGGCGATCAGAATGCCCTTTTTCATACTTCTTTTTTTCGGCATGATCGACATCCTTCCAAAAACAAGACGGCGCCAATCATATCACAGGCGCTGCGGTTTTGTAAACGGATTTTTTATTGCGGGAGGCGATGTCGAAAGGGCGGACCGGCGGCGAACGAAAACCGTTTATTTACACTTTTCATATAATCATCTATAATAAACGCGACATCCTTCCGGCGCATAGGGAAAACGGGAAACCGTGAGACGGGCGCGGCACCCGCAGGAGGAACCTCCATGAAAAAATCGGCGGCAAAGATCACCGCGGCGGTCCTGGCGCTCGCCATTCTGCTGCCCCTGCAGAGGCTGGCGGCGGGCGAGAGCGTGCAGCCTTCCCCCGCTTTGGCCCCCGCGGCTTGCGCCGCGCAAAAACCCGCCGTTTTCCCCCGTCCGCAGACGGACACTGCCGGGCTCGCAAACGCGGCGCGCACGGCGGCGGTTCAACCGGAACGCCCGGAGGAGACATCGCTGCCGCAAACCGCCGCGCCGGCCGGAAGGAGCCGTACGGCTTCACAGGAACCGGCCGGCGGCCCCGTCGGCGCCATCGAGTTCGGCGGCGCGTGGGCCGAAGCCGCCAAGCGCGGCATCCACAACCTGACGTCGGCCGTCGTCGACACCGGCTGGGAGTACCCGGAGCTGATTTTCGAGTATGACGACGACGCAGGCGTGCACCGCACCGTATATATCGGCTTATATGTCGACGAGGCGAACGGGATTCTTATCGGCCGCCAAGGGGAAGGGGCTTTTCGTTCCGGCTTCGATTTCGATACGCGGCAGCGGCTGATGTTCGCCAGTTATAACGGCTGGGAGCGCGGCCTCGGCTTCTGCGCGCTGTACGACGCGCTCGCGCCGCTGAGCGCGACGCTCTACGATACGCAAAGAGTCAAGTTCTCTTACGGCGGCCGCGACTGGATGTTCCAAATCTGGAAAGGCTTCTATTTCGGCTTTTTGACCGGCGCGGAACTCGGCCTTTATACCAAGCCGGAAAGCCGTCCCGTCGAGTTTTACGACTGCGTCGAGGACGGGGATATGGCCGAAATGTCCATGCGGCTGTCGAAGGGCGATACGCTGCTGTTTGAAAGGCAGGCGCAGGTTCACTGGTGGATGAACGGTTTTGTGCCGGCCGGCCCGAACCCCGCGCGGTCGCTCACCCTGGAGGGTTCGGTGCGTTTTGAGGACCCGCAGATGCTCGCCGCCTTCCTCGAGGCGTTCGACGCTGTGTGCGCGCGCGCCGGCATCTCCTACGGCGTCGAGGACGGACTCGTAAGTTTCACCTGGTAATAGCCGTTTTCCCGCGAAAAGGGCAAACCCTTGTGTTCCCGCGGGGACACAAGGGTTTTTTTACCGCGCGCATGCCGGGCGTTATATCAGCGGTATCAGCCGCCCGGCGTCGGCATATCCTTTTTCATAGAGTCTGCCGAGGGCCTGCCGGTCCCTTGTCAGCGTGCCGACCCCGCAGCAGTCGTCGGGGGAAAGGATATGGGCTTTCCCCTGCTTTTCCAGCGCCTTGAGCTGCCGGACGGACTCGTTATATTTCAAGTGCCTTTCCCGCAGAGCGCCGGCAACCGCCGGGTATTTTTTTAACAGCAGGCGATAAAACGCCGCGCCGCGTTCGGCCTGTTTTTCCTCGCCGGCCGGCCTCGAAAGGATGGCGACGACGCTGCCGCAGCCGTCCGCCAAAGCCTTCCCGACAGGAACGGGGTCCGCGACGCCGCCGTCGAAATACCGCCTTTCGCCCCGTTCGACCGGCCGGCAGACAAAGGGGATGGCGCAGGAGGTCTTGAGCACCCCGCAGTCGTTGCTGACCATGTCGCCGTTGGTGAAGTAGCGCGCCCGGCCGGTCGCCGCGTCGGTCGCCACCGCCACGAAGACGCTCGCGCTGCGCCGGAACGCCTCGAAATCGATCGGGTCCTCGCCGCCGGTATTCGTCAGGGTGGCGTAGATATAGTCCAGGTCGATATACGAGCCGGTCCGAACGAAGTTGGAAAGGCCCATATACTGCTTCCTGCCGGAATACTCCATGAAAAAACGATAGTTCCTGCCCCTTTGCCCCGCAAGGAAAGAAGCGATATTGGCGCTACCGGCCGAGACGCCGATGCAGTAGCCGAAACCGATCCCTTCGTCGAGAAAACGGTCGAAAACGCCGGCGCCGTAAATGGCGCGCATACCGCCGCCCGCGTCGATCACGCCTTTCACGCGGCCACCCCCTGCCGTTACCCGCCGCTGCGGACGGTTTACCCGATATTCTCGACGAGCTGAACCTTCAGCCCGTCGGGGTCGAGCACAAAGAAAAAGCGGATATGTTCGTTGGGCTGAAACGGCCCGCTGTGCACTGCGACGCCTTTCGCCGCGAGCCGCCTCATCGTTTCGTCCAAAGACTCGACCTCGAAACCGACGGAAATGTGCCCGCCGATGCGGATATCTTTTTCGTCCGCGCGGCATATAAGCTCGAGCTTGGTCTCGCCCGTGCCGAGGAAAGCGATCTCGACGCCGGGGCCGGCCGGGTACCGCTTCGCCGCCTCGAGGCCCAGCACACCGCAGTAAAAGGCCAGCGAACGCTCCATATCGGCGACCGTGACGGTCGTCCAGCAAAACTTCATCATCCTGCCCCCGTTCTTTTTCTGCCGGAACGCGCGGCATATACGCCCGCGCCCCCCGTAAAACGGCGCCCTGCCCCGGCGGCTGACGCGTTTACAGCGCGTTGCCGAAAACAAGCGTTACCGTCGTCCCTTCGCCCAAACGGCTCGCCAGGTCGACGCGCGCATGGTGCAGCAAGGCCCCGTGTTTGACAATGGAAAGGCCGAGCCCCGTGCCGCCCGTTTCTTTCGAGCGGCTTTTGTCCACCCGGTAGAAACGTTCAAACACGCGGTCAAGATGCTCGGGCGCAATCCCGATACCCGTATCCCTGACGCTGACCACGGCGCCGTTTCCGCTTTTTTCAACCGACACCTCAACGCTGCCGCCGGGTTTGTTGTAGGTCACCGCGTTGTCGCACAGGTTGAAGATCATTTCAAAGAGCGTCCCCTCGATGCCGGAAACGATGCACGTTTCACCCGCGACGGCCAGCTGAACGTCGTTCGCCTCCGCCTTTTTCCGGCAGGAATCGGCCGCCTTCCTCGCGACGGCCAGCAGGTCGACCGGCGCAAACGCCCCCTGCATTTCGCCCTCGTCGAGCTGCGAGAGTTTGATGATGTCTTCAATCAGCGCCAGCAGGCGTTTGGACTCCCCGTAAATCTGACCGGCAAGCCTGGGGTAATCCTCCTGCCTGGCGATGCCGTTGTGCATGATTTCCGCATACCCCATGATGGAGGTCAGGGGCGTTTTCAGTTCGTGGGATACGTTGGCGGAGAATTCGCGCCTGATTTTTTCATTGACGCCCTCCTGCGTGACGTCCGACGCGAACAGGACCGCCGCGTAGGTCTTGTCGCCCTTGACCGGATTGACCGACAGCCGGTAGGTTTTGGCGCCGGTTTCGATTTTCACGTCCGCCGCATAGCCGCCGAAAGCGGTCTCGACCGCCTGTATATACCCGGTGTCGCGGCACAGTTCGAGATAGCCGATACCGGCTTTGACGGCGCCGAACAAGGCGCCGGCGCTTTCATTGGCATACAGCACCCGTTTGTTGACGCCGAAAATGACCAGCGCCTGCGGCATGCTGCCGGCAATGGTGTTGATTTGCGCCTGTTTGGTTTCAATCTCGGCGAGCTGTTCGCCGATTTTCTTTTTCTGCCTGTCCATCCGCAGCAGCAGCGGCGACAGTTCGCCGTAGGTGTCG
The DNA here is from genome assembly GCA_022706685.1 of Bacillota bacterium. Taxonomy (GTDB): domain Bacteria; phylum Bacillota; class Clostridia; order Oscillospirales; family Acutalibacteraceae; genus UBA1447. Next base: position 5,131 of record JAKJCA010000078.1, on the reverse strand, counting down.
TTGAGCAGCGGCTCGTCGAGGTTGAGATTGTTCAACGGCTTGACGACGGCTTTGGTCAGAAGGTTGGATATCGCCGCCGCGACAGCGACGGCAAGCAGGAGGATCAGGGCGATGACGCCGGCGGTGTTGCGGACGATGCCCAGCATGCTTTTGGTCGACACCGCTATGCGCAGAACATAGCCGTTGTCAAGCCGCATAGCATAGTAGTAGGTGTTCTCGCCGCGCGTAGCGCTTTGCCGCGTCGCCTCCCCGCTGCCGTTCTTTATCGCGGCGGCGACTTCGGGGCGGTCGAGATGGTTGTCAAGCGAAGCCGCGTCCGCAAAGCTGTCGTAGAGGACGGTTCCGCCGCTGTCAATGAGGGTAATCCGGTTGGGGCTTTTGCGCCCGACGGATTTCAGGTAAGCGATGCCGTTGTCGCCGAACGCTTCGGCCAGGTACATGCATTCCGACGCCAGTTCCTGTTTGCGCTCCTTTTCGTAATCCTTATAAAGCGCAAAAACGATCAACGCCGACGTCACAACGAGAATGGATGCCGAAACGGCCAGAATGCTCAGAAAAATCCGTTTTTTCATCTCAGCCACCGATCCTGTAGCCGACGCCCCGCACGGTTTCGATGACGTCGCCGCAGACGCCGAGTTTGGCCCTCAGCGTGCGGATGTGCACGTCGACGGTTCTCGTCTCGCCGTCGAAATCGTAGCCCCAGATCTTCTCGAGCAGGATGTCGCGGGTCATAACCGTGCCGGCGTTCTTCATCAGCAGGTACAGCAGTTCGTATTCTTTGCGCGTCAGTTCGGCCTCGGCGCCGTCCGCCGTCACCCTGTGCGCTTTCGTGTTCATCCGGATGCCGCCGGCGCGGTATTCGCCTTCGTCCCCGGCGGAGCCGGCGCGCCGCAGCACCGCCTTGACGCGCGCGATCAATTCCGTCATGCCGAAGGGTTTGGCGACATAATCGTCGGCGCCCGAGTCCAGGCCGACCACTTTGTCGTATTCGGTGTTCTTTGCCGTCAGCAGAATCACAGGGATATTTTTTGTCCCCGCGTCGGCGCGCAGCTGCTTGAGGATGGTCAGCCCGTCGTCGCCCGGCAGCATGATATCAAGGAGGATCAATTCCGGCTTTTGCCCGCGCGCCGCCGATTCTTTCAGATGCGCGAACATCTCCCTGCCGTTTTCGAAACCCGAGGCCGAAAATCCGGTGTTCCGCAGCGTATAGACCACGAGTTCCCGGATGCCCCTGTCGTCTTCGACGCAGTAAATCATCGTCTTCCACCGCCTTTCGCCGGTTCCTGCAGCCGCCGGCGGTTCAATGCTTGCCCGTGATGGCAAAAACCACCCATTCGGCAATCAGCGCCGCGTGGTCGCCGATGCGTTCGAGGTATTTCGCAATCATCAGCATATCCAGCGCCTGTTCGCCGCGCGTAATATCGGCCGCCACCAGATCGATCAGGCTTTTTTTGCTCTTTGAAAACAGGGTGTCGACGACATCGTCGTATTCGATCACGGCTTCGGCCAGGGCCAAATCGCGCTTGACGAAAGCGTCGATGGAGTCGGTCACCATTTTAATGACGGCAACCGCCATGTCGGCGATATGCACGTCGCCGATGCTCTTGGACAGGTCGATGAACGTCACGATTTCGGCGATATCCGCCGCCTGGTCGCCGATGCGCTGCATATCGGTAATCATTTTCAGCGCGGAGGAAATCAGCCGCAAATCCTTGGCGACCGGCTGCTGCTGCAAAAGCAGTTTCAGGCAGAAATTTTCGATTTCGCGCTCTTTCTGGTCAATCTCCTTCTCGGTTCTCTTGGCGCACCGGGCAAACTCCATATCGTTGTTCAGCAGCGCCTTCACCGCACAGGCGATGGCATCCTCGCACAATGCGCCCATCGATATCAGATCGTTGTTGAGCACTTCCAGCTGCTCGTCAAACTTGTTTCTCATTAACCGAACCTCCCGGTGATATAGTCTTCTGTCCGCTGGTCGGCCGGGTTGGAGAAAATCTCTTCGGTGGGTCCGAATTCGATGACGTCCCCCAGCAGCAGAAACGCCGTTTTGTCCGAAATCCGCGTCGCCTGCTGCATATTGTGCGTGACAATGACTATACTATATTTGCTTTTCAGGTCGATTGCAAGGTCTTCGATTTTGCTGGTGGAGATCGGGTCGAGCGCGCTGGTCGGCTCGTCCATCAGCAGAACCTCCGGCTCGACCGCCAGGGCCCTGGCGATGCACAGCCGCTGCTGCTGGCCGCCCGACAGCAGCAGCGCGCTCTTTTTGAGTTTGTCTTTGAGTTCGTCCCAGATGACGGCGCCGGTCAGGGAGCGTTCCACAATATCGTCCAGCATCGCCTTGTTCCTGACGCCGTGGGTCCGGGGGCCGTAAGCCACATTGTCGTAAACGCTCATCGGGAAAGGATTGGGCTTTTGGAACACCATGCCGACCCTTTTGCGCAGCAGGTTCGTATCCATATCCGCGTAGATATCCTCGCCGTCGAGGAGGACTTTTCCGTCGATTTTACAGCCTTCAATTAGGTCGTTCATACGGTTGAGCGTTTTCAGCAGCGTCGACTTTCCGCAGCCGGAGGGCCCGATCAGCGCGGTAATCTCGTTGGCGGGTATTTTCATATTGATGTCCCTGAGCGCCTGAAAACTGCCGTAATAGAGGTTGAGGCGCTCGATGGTGAACTTATCCATCGGTTTTTCCTTTCGTGAACTTTCTGGCAATATATGTCGACAGGGTATTGAGGCCGATAACGATGATCAGCAGCATCACGGCCGTCGCGTACGACTCGTCGGCGTTGAACCCTTCTTTCCAGAGTGAAAACATGTGCACGGACATGGTCCTGCCGCTTTCGGTCAGGCCGGAAGGTATTTGCGCGACCGTGCCCGCCGTATAGATCAGCGCCGCCGTCTCGCCGACGATCCTGCCGACGGACAAAACAACACCCGCCAAAATACCCGGCACGGCCGACGGAAGGACGATTTTGAAAACCGTGCGCAGTTTCCCCGCTCCGAGGCCGAAACTGCCCTCGCGGTAAATGTCCGGCACCGCCTTGAGCGCTTCCTCCGTCGTCCTCATAATCACAGGCAAAATCATGATGGCGAGCGTCGCCGCTCCCGCAATGAGGGAATAGCCCCAACCGAGGGCGACGACAAACAGCAGGTAGCCGAAAAGCCCGTACACGATGGACGGAATACCGGCGAGCGTCTCCGCCGTGGTCCGGATAACGGACACGAAGCGGTTGCCCCTGCCCGCGTATTCCACCAGAAAAATCGCCGAGAAAATGCCGACCGGCGCGGCGATGAGCAGTGAAAGCAGCACGATGCTCACGGTATTGACCATGGCCGGCAGCATGGATACATTATCGCTGGAATAGTGCAGACTGAACAGTTTCGGCGACAGGTGCGGCAGGCCCTTGAAAAGGATGTAGACGACGATAAACACCAGCACGGCGACCGTCGCGGCGGCGGAAGAGCAGACGAGGGTTTTGAGCACGGCAGACTGCGCCTTGCCTGATTTCATATCCTGCTCCTCCTTTGCACCAGGGAGAACGTCAGGTTGATCATCAGAATAAACACAAACAGCACCACGCCCGTGGCGATAAGGGCTTCACGGTGCAAATCGGCGGAATAACCCATCTCGATGACGATGTTCGCCGTCAGCGTCCTGAGGCCTTTGAGGACGCCGGTCGGCATGACCGCCTGGTTGCCGGCCACCATGATGACCGCCATTGTTTCGCCCAGCGCGCGGCCCATGCCCAGGATCACCCCGGCCACGATACCGGACCGCGCGGCCCGCAGGGTGACCATGGAGACGCTCTGCCAGCGGGTGGCGCCCAGGGCCAGCGCCCCTTCCCGGTAGGAGGGCGGAACGCTGGCGATCGCATCCGTGGCGATGCTGATCACCGTTGGCAGGATCATGATGCCCAGGATCAGGGCGGCTGCCAGCACGGAAAGGCCCGGACCGCCCAGGTGGGTCCGGATCAGGGGCGCGACAACCATGACGCCGAGGAACCCGTACACCACCGACGGGATTCCCGCCAGCAGCTCGATCATCGGCTTCACCGTCCGCATCACGCCGACCGGGACAAACTCATTCAGGAAAATCGCGCCCGCGATCCCCATCGGCCCCCCGACCAGCATGGCGCCCACCGTCACCCAGAGCGATGCCGCGATCATCGGGCGGATGCCGAACCGGCCGGCCTGGGGATTCCAGTCCGAGGCGAACAGGAAATCCCGGATCCCGATCCGGGCCAGGAAAGGCGCGCCTTCCTGGATAATAAATACGGCGATCAGCAGCAGGCTGGCGAGGGCGGTAAACGCCAGCGCCAGCAGCGTCCGCCGAATCCATGTTTCCCGGGCCTGTTCCATGCGCGCTCCGTTTCTTTCCCGGGTCAGCGTGCCGGGAGAAGGCCGTTTCGCCGGATGGTCTCCTGTCCGTCCGCCGACAGGATGTAGGCGAGGAAATCCCGGGATGCCCCGGCCGGTTCCCCGCGGGTCAGCAGGAAGATTGGACGGACCAGCGTGTAGGCGCCGCTGGCGATGTCCGCCTCGGTGCAGGCCGCGCCGTCCACGGCCAGCGCCTTCACCTTGCCATTCAACAGGCCGTGGGACAGGTAGCCGACGGCGTCCGGATCGTTGGCCACGGTTTCGCGGATGGTGCCGTTGGAGTCCTGGACGATCGCATCGGCGGGCAGGGCCACCTGGCCGACGATCTGTTCGAAGGAGCTGCGCGTGCCCGAGCCGGCCTCGCGCGAGACGATCCGGATCGGTCGGTCGGCCCCGCCGGCCTCGCGCCAGTTCCGGATCGTGCCGCTGAAAATGGCCCGTACCTGGTCCAGGGTCAGCGCAGTCACCCCGTTCGCCGGGTTCACCACGATCACGATGCCGTCCCGGGCGACGGTGACGCTGGACAGCGCCGCGGCCGACTCCGGCAGCTCCACCAGGTCCGCCATCCCGATCTCGGCGGCGCCGGACAGCGCCGCCTGAATCCCCAGCGCCGAACCGCCGCCCTGGATCGTGATGTTCAGGTCCGGCCGCTCGACCATGAACTGCTCCGCGAGCTTTTCGGCAAACGGCTGGAATGCCGTGGAGCCGGCCACGGTGATGGTCGGCCCTGTTGCCCGGCCACAGCCGCTGG
>JAKJCA010000107.1 GCA_022706685.1 Bacillota bacterium | reverse complement strand
CGGCCGGCTCGCGGCGGTGCGTTACGGCACGGCATTGGCCCCCGTCTATGTAGGGGCCGAAAGGGGATACCGCTTCAAAGTCTATGCCGACGAAACGCGTCCACTGCTGCAGGGCGCGCGTCTGACCGCATGGGAACTGGCCGACGCGGGTATCGAAACGGTGCTTATCTGCGATTCCATGGCGTCGGCGGTGATGGCGGCGGGTAAAATCGACGCCGTCGTCGTCGGGGCCGACACCATCGCCGCCAACGGCGACACCGCCAATAAAATCGGAACTTCCGCCGTCGCGGTGCTGGCGCGCCATTACGGCGTCCCTTTTTATGTCTGCGCGCCTTCGACGACCGTCAACCCGGACTGCCCCGACGGGGCGGCCATTACCATCGAGCAGCGCGCGGCCCATGAGATTACCGCCCTTTGGTATGCAAAACCCATGGCGCCCGGATCGGTATCGGTGTTCAACCCCGCGTTCGACATCACACCCGCCGCGCTGATTACCGCCATCATCACCGAAAACGCGGTGTATCCCAACAACGGAGGCGATTTTTTTGGCAACAGTCAGACCGTATGAGGCGAAAGACAAGGAGAATGTCCGGGAAGTCTGCCTGGCGACAGGCCCCAAAGACGCCTATGAACCCAAAAAGAGGGTGTTCCTGACCCTGTGCTTCAGCGATTATTACACCGAGAACGAGCCGGACAACTGTTTCGTCCTCGCCGACGACGCGGACAATGCCGTCGGCTATATCCTCTGCGCCGAGAATTACGGCCGCTACGCGCAGGTTTTCCGCCGCGATTACCTGCCCCGGGTCAGGAAACTGGGCTTTTTCCTCGGCATCGGCGCCTGGGTCAATGTGGTCCTGCACGGCCATTACGCCAAACAATATCCCGCGCATCTGCACATCGATATTCTCGACGCCTTTCAAAGGCAGGGCTACGGCAGCCGCCTGATGGACGCCCTGACAGCGAAACTCAAGGAAAAAGGCGTGCCCGCGGTTATGCTCGTTGTCGGCAGAGGCAATCAAAAAGGCAGGAGCTTTTACTTAAAATACGGTTTCGAGGAGGTCAAAGTCCTCCCCGGCGGCGTTGTGATGGGCCTGAAACTGCTATGACAATCCGTTACGCGACCATCGGCACAAGCTGGATTACCCGGGAGTTTATCGGGGGAGCCGCCCTGGCCGGCGGTTTGCAGCTTGCTGCCGTTTATTCCAGGAACGAAGAAAGCGGCGCCGCCTTTGCCGCGGGCCTCGGCGGCGTGCCGGTTTATACCGACCTTGAAAAACTGGCCGCTTCCGGCATTGACGCCGTCTATATCGCCAGCCCGAACAGTCTGCATTACCCCCAAAGCCGCTTTTTCCTCGAGCGCGGGATACACGTTCTCTGCGAAAAACCGGCGGCGCTCGACCCAGCGCAGCTGCTCGATCTGCAAAACCTTGCCGCGTCCAAAAAACTGGTCTGCGTCGAGGCGCTGATGTTCCTGTATTCGCCGACCCGCTTTATCCTCGGCGAGGCCATTGAGAGGGCCGGCAAAATCACCTCCGCGCGCCTGGATTTTTCGCAGTATTCCTCGCGATATTCCGCCCTGAAAAACGGAGAAAAACCCAACGTGTTCAGCAATAAAATGGGCGGCGGCTGCCTGATGGATTTGGGGATGTACTGCGTGTGTCCCATGCTGTCGTATTTCGGCGAACCGGAAGGCATTTTCTGCAGCGTTTCGCGTTTCGACGCAGACACCGACCTAGCCTTCAGCGCGGTTTTCACCTACCCCTTCGGCGATGTCGCCGTCACCTGCTCGAAAGCCGGTCAGAGCCGCTTGGGTTCCGAGTTCATCGGCGAGGGCGGCACCGTCTGCGTCGAGTCCCTCTCGCTGCTCGGGAACATTAGATTTATCAATGCTTCCGGCGTTTCCGAGCAGCTCGTTCCGATGCCCGAAAGGCGCTTGGTATTGTCATATGAAGCGCGGGAATTCCGCGATTTTATGATTGCGCCCGAACGCACCCGACAGCGGCTCAAAGAGGTGTGCGAAGCCTCTCTCGGCGTGGCGATGTACCTCGAAAAAATGCGTTCGCTCGCCGGCATTAAACTCGGTTGAAACAGGCGGAAACCTTCGCCGTT